>CAWUMW010000224.1:0-3872 GCA_963923415.1 uncultured Hyphomicrobiales bacterium
GATGTGTATAAGAGACAGCGGCAACATCGCGCCCTCTTTGTGTTGGTGCGCGGCAATGAGTGTTTTGGCAAAAGGTTCATCCCAAGGGGATTGTTTGCTCATGGTGTCCTCAAATTTAATGTCAGGTCTTATCTTGGACAGGGCTTATCTTTGAAAAGACTTATCTTAGAAAAGGCTTGTTTTGGTGAGGGAGTTGTTTTGGTGAGAGATTTTTTGAACTCGCAGAGATCGCTGTGCGACGATCCACTTTGGACAAATCATCCCTCTGTGATCCCGACCCTCAAGAACAATCCACTCCCCACGCCATTCCGCATGCGTTCACACCCCTATCTGAACTCAATTATGGCCTAAGATCAAACAAATATACGCGCTGAAAATAAAAGATTTTTGGCACAGAAAAGCCCGTCTTCCCGCAGGCCAACCCCATCGCCAAACGTGATTTTCCCGTCACTTTGCAGAAAAAACACCAAAAACAACCGTTTAACCGCGCCCCCGAACGTGCATACGGACAGGCTGAGTATGCGGGCGATCTGGTTGGAAAGCCGGATCGCCCGCAGGAAACGCATGCCAACCCAATCTTGGGAAGGCTATTTCATCCATTTATCAATGATGCGGTCATACTCGCCGCTGGCTTTCGCCAGATGCAACCACACATCAAACCAGTCTTTCATTGCGCCATCGCCGCGCGGCAACAGATAGGCCATTTCACCATATTGCAAGGGCTTATCGGGATTGACCGCACAAAGACCCGGCCGGATTTTTTGCTGCACCAAGGTTTCAATTGATTCAGAAATCATCACATCGGCATTGCCTTTGAGAATTTCATCAAAAATGGTCACATTGTCATTAAACACAACCACTTTGGCAGCGGGCAAATTGGCGCGCACAAACCGCTCATTGCTGCCGCCCGGATTGGTAATAACGGTAACGCTTGGCTTATTGATATCGGCCACGGTCTGGAATTTTGATACGTTTTCGCAGCGGGTAATCGGCGCTTTGCCATTGACCATATAGGCTTGTGTGAACGCCACCCGCTTGGCCCGTTCGGTAGAGACTGAAATACCACCGACCGCAACATCGCACTGAGCGGTATAATCATCCAGCAATTTCGGCCATGACGTTTTCACCATCTCAACCGTAACGCCCAAGGCTTTGGCCGCAGAAGTGATCAAATCGATATCAATGCCCTCGAAACTGCCATCTGGCTTGGCCAGCGAGAACGGCTTGTAATCACCCGGTGAACAGACCCGGATTTTGCCTGCTTTGAGAACCGCATCAAGCCGCGATCCCTCTTGAGCCTGCGCAAAAGACGTAAATAAAACACACTGCAACACCGCAGCGGCAAAGAATGCCCAATGACGCATAAAAAGTCCCCCCTGAATTTATGATCGCAGCCTAACAATGAACAGGCCCCGGAACAAGGGGGGTGTTTATCGCGTGTCTTGATTGCTTTTTAATCGATCCCCGCTTCACGCAGAGATCGTGTCTCGATATCTTGCCTTCATCGAGCAGGAAGGGCACAAATAGCGTGCTGCCATCCTCCTTGCTGTTGCTCTCTCTGTTCCTGTCTCTTCTGTCTTCCTAAGCCTTCTGTCTTCCTAACCCTTCTCTCTGACCACGAGCCCTCTGTTATGACCTCAACGCCTCTCCCCCCTGCCGATGCCGACACGCGCCGCGCGGTCCGACCTGTGATTTGCTATGCGGTTGACAGCCTGCCCAAACCACCGCTCGCTCTTTACCAACAGGCCCGCCAGACACTCAGCCCATGCTCCGAAGTGATCGTGCCACCGCGCGAGGCGCGCTGTTTTGAAGTTAAAGCGGGACAGTTTTTCCGCATCAAAAGCATTGACGGCCCGCAAGTCGGCGACCTCAATTTGTGGAATTTGCATGATCTTGGCGAAAGTTTTTACAGCGGCAAAACACGGGCGTTGCATGCAACGCATCTAACCACTGGGCACCAGCTTTGGGGGCGGTTTCCCGCCTTGCGGCCACTCGCCACGATCACCCATGACACATTGGGATGGTATGGATTTGATGCGGATGGCGGCGGCGTGCATGATGTGATCGGCACCCGTTGTGACCCCTATACCAATCGCTTGCTCAAAGGCGCAGATTATCATCACTGCTGCCATTCCAATCTGACCCGCGCTTTGGCTACGCATCGGCATCTGCCGCTCAACGAGGCTGAGCCTTATATTCATGATGTCTTGAATGTCTTTATGTGCACAGGCTTTACCCACGATACCCATCAGTATTTCATGAAAGCCAGTCCAGTCCGCCCCGGTGATTATCTGGAATTTTTTGCTGAAATCGACCTGCTCGGCGCGCTCTCCGCCTGTCCGGGTGGCGACTGTGGACAGGCTCATTCTGACGATACCGCCCCTTGCTATCCGCTGTGTGTGGAGATCTTTAATCCTGCACCCGGCAGCCTTTTGAATTGGTCGCCGCCGCGCCCAAATGCCTATGTCGACAAACACGGGGGCCTCACTGTTATACACCCCCTATGAGCAAGATCACTTGCCTGAGCTTCTGCTTCCTTGTTAAAACACTTTAAACACAATCAAAGGATCAAATCATGACGCGGATTGCATTGTTAGGCGCGGGTGGAAAAATGGGCATGCGACTGGCCCGCAACCTCAAACAATCGCGCTTTACAATTGCGCCAGTAGAAATCAACGAACAGGCCCAGAAAAAAATCAAAGAAGAATTCGGCTGGACTTGCCAGGAGCGCAGTGAGGCACTTTCGGGTGCTGATGTGGTCATTATGGCCGTGCCGGATACAGCCATTGCCACGGTTGCCAAAGCCATCGTCCCGACGCTGCCCACAGGCACAATGGTGGTGATTTTAGATGCCGCAGCCCCGCATGCTGGCCATTTGCCTGAGCGGGCCGATATCACCTATTTTGTTACCCATCCCTGTCACCCGCCTATTTTCAATGACGAAACGGACAGGGCGGCTAAGGCTGATCATTTTGGTGGCATTGCGGCCAAGCAACATATCGTCAATGCGCTCATGCAAGGCCCGGAAGCTCATTATGCCTTGGGAGAGGAAATCGCGCGCGTGATTTGGTCGCCGGTGATGCGCTCGCATCGTATCACTGTTGAACAAATGGCGATTTTGGAACCCGGCCTTTCTGAGACCGTATGCGCCACCTTACTCGCTGCCATGCGCGATGCGATGGAAGAATCGATACGGCGCGGCGTGCCGCGTGAAGCCGCCCGCGATTTTCTGCTCGGCCACATGAATATTTTAGCAGCGGTTACGTTTGAAGAAATTAACGGACAGTTTTCCGATGCCTGCAACAAAGCCATCGTGTTCGGCAAAGACACGATTCTCAAACCCGATTGGTTGCGCTTGTTTGAGCCAGAGGAAATCGTCAATAGCGTCAAGCGGATTACCTAAGCGCAATCCCGCATGGCCCGTTCTTGCAAACAGAAAATCTGCATGACCAGCCACACCACCATCCACACCTGCATCAACACGGGAGGGAGAGGGAAAACTGATGCTGTTTGATTGTTTTACCTTCTTCAACGAGCTGGATATTCTCGATATCCGCTTGCATGAAATGGCACCGGTGGTTGATCGCTTCGTCTTGGTCGAAGCCCGCAAGACCTTTCAAGGCGCCGACAAACCGCTTTATTTTCAAGAAAACGCCCGTTTGTTTGCCCCGTTTTTAGACAAGATCGAGCATGTGATTGTTGATTTTCCCATCGGCATCGACAGCTATCGCCATGCCAAATCACCTGCATGGGCGCGTGAATATTATCAACGCGATCAAATTGGCCGCGGCTTGCATCAAGCGACAGCCCATGATCTGATTTTGATCAGCGACGTGGATGAGATTGTCAGAGCCTCAGCCTTACAGCGTGCC
>CAWUMW010000225.1:0-3842 GCA_963923415.1 uncultured Hyphomicrobiales bacterium
TCGGAACAGCCTTTGCGTTAGGGGATGTGGGGGCGGCGCATGCAGCCCTTGAGGCGCGTTCGGATCAGGGGCCCTTTATCTTGATCCCGTAAGCCCCTTCTTCGCCTGAAAGTCGGTCTGGGATCGAATTTTGGATTGCACCCGTAAAGACTGAGGGGGAGGCGAAGAAACCTCAATCTTCTAACGGTCTAAAATTATTGTATTTTTCCCCCAAGCAAAAAAATCAGGCTTTGCTGGACGATGCCGTGGCAGGCAAAATTTTAAGTTTGAAATTTATCGGTAAAACTGCCATTTTTCTCCCAACAGTTTTTATTAGGGGCAGGTCAATGAAGATTTTATGCTTAGGGGGCGGTCCAGCGGGTCTGTATTTTGCAATCTCGATGAAATTGCGTGATCCGCATCATGACATCACGGTGTTAGAGCGCAATCGCGCCAATGATACGTTTGGTTGGGGGGTTGTGCTGTCAAATGATGCGCTGTCGCGCATGCAGCAGAATGATCCGAAAAGCACCAATATGATCCGCGACTCCTTTGCCTATTGGGATGATATTGCGGTGGTGCGCGGTACAGAGCGTATGGTATCGGGCGGACATGGATTTGCTGGCATTGGTCGCAAAGCCATGCTGATCCTGTTGCAGGCTCGCGCCCGTGAATTGGGCGTTGAAATGCGCTTTGAAACTGAGTTCAGAAGTGCAGAATCCTATCGGCAGGATTATGATCTTGTGGTCGCATCGGATGGGCTGAATTCGGTGGTCCGCAACGAATATATTGATGTCTTTAAGCCAGATATTGATACGCGCTTATGCAAATTTGTGTGGCTCGGTACGCATCAAAAATTCAATGACGCTTTTACCTTTATTTTTGAAAAAACCGAACATGGTTGGGTCTGGGCGCATATTTATCAATTTGATGATCAGACCGCGACATTCATTGTCGAATGTTTGCCAGAGACGTGGGACCGCTGGGGATTTGCCTCACTCTCCAAGGAAGAAACAGTTGCGACCTGTGAGAAGATCTTTGCGGCGCATCTTGGGGGTCATGCTTTAATGTCGAATGCGGCGCATTTGCGTGGCTCAGCGGTGTGGATGCAGTTCCCGCGCGTGGTGTGTGAGCGGTGGTATCACAAAAATGTGGTCTTGATGGGTGATGCAGCTGCAACCGGGCATTTCTCAATTGGTTCGGGATCACGATTAGCCTTTGATAGCGCCATTGCTCTTGCTGATTATTTACATTCTGAGCCTAACATGGAGCAGGCTTTTGCGCGCTATCAAGAGGAGCGGCGGGTTGAGGTTTTGCGGACACAGTCTGCGGCGCGCAATTCGCTCGAATGGTTTGAGCAGGTTGAACGCTATATCGACATGCCCATGCCACAATTTACCTATTCCTTGCTGACCCGCAGTCAGCGGATCAGTCATGAAAATTTACGATTGCGTGATCCGCAATGGCTTGCCTCTGTTGAGGATTGGTTTCAAAATCAGGCAGGCGGCGCGCATGGACGCATGCCGATGTTTGCTCCTTTTCAATTGCGTGACATGCGCTTGATCAATCGCGTGGTTGTTTCGCCCATGGCGCAGTATAAAGCGCAAGACGGCTGTCCAACCGATTGGCATTTGGTCCATTATGCTGAACGGGCCAAAGGGGGGGCTGGGCTTGTTTACACAGAAATGACCTGTGTGTCTGCGCAAGGCCGCATCACGCCGGCCTGCCCGGGCCTTTATGAAGAAGCCCATAGTGCCAGTTGGAAGCGGATCGTTGATTTTATTCATCACGAAACCGAGGCAAAAATTTGTTGCCAAATTGGCCATTCAGGACGCAAAGGCTCGACGCAAGTCGGATGGGAGCAGGCCGATCAACCTTTAACACAGGGCAACTGGCCTTTGCTGTCAGCCTCTGCTGTGCCGTGGTCATCGCAAAATGCCGTGCCGAAAGCCATGGACCGGGCGGATATGGATCTGGTCAAGCAGCAATTTGTCGAGGCCACGCGGCTGGCGGAACAGGCTGGATTTGATATGATCGAGCTACATGCGGCCCATGGCTATTTGTTATCCTCATTCATCTCACCGGTTTCCAATCATCGACAGGATGCCTATGGGGGATCGCTTGAGAATCGATTGCGTTATCCGCTCGAAATCTTTGCCGCCATGCGTGCGCACTGGCCTGCGCATAAACCGATGTCCGTCAGAATATCGGCGACTGATTGGGTTGATCGCTCAGGAGTTACGCCGGATGAGGCGGTCAAGATTGCTCAAGCCTTTGCCCAAGCGGGAGCGGATATTATTGACGTGTCAGCAGGCCAGACAACGCTTGACGCTAAGCCTGTTTATGGACGGATGTTTCAAACCCCGTTCTCAGATCGCATCAGAAATGAGGCTCATCTGGCAACGATGGCAGTTGGCAATATCTATGAGCCCGATCATGTGAATTCTATTTTGATGGCAGGTCGGGCCGATTTGGTATGTCTGGGGCGCCCGCATTTGAGCGATCCCTACTGGACCTTGCATGCAGCACTGGCTGCGCAAGATCAGCAAAGCCAGTGGCCGAAACCCTATTGGGCGGGACGGGATCAGGCGAAGCGATTAACACAACGCACGCAGGAGATCTTGCGGGCATGAGCATAGCAGGAAAATCAGTTCTCGTTACAGGGGGTGGATCAGGCGTCGGGGCTGATCTTGCGGTTGGGTTTGCGAAGGCCGGCGCTGAGGTGCTGATTTGTGGACGGCGTCCAGCGGCGTTGACCAAAACCGCGCAAGCGCATCCAAAGATTCGTACTGCATTGTGTGACATCACGGATGAACAGGCGGTGATCGCTTTATTTCAGGCGCAAGGTGGGTTTGATATTGTCATTGCCAATGCCGGGCAGGCGCAGTCCGCGCCCTTTGCTAAAACGTCACTGGCGGATTGGAACACGATGCTTTCTGTCAATCTGACGGGAACATTTTTGGTGTTTCGTGAAGCCTTGCGCCACATGAAGGGATGGGGGCGGTTGATCGCTATTGGATCGACCGCAGGCTTGAAAGGCTATGCGCGGGTTGCGCCTTATGCGGCGTCTAAACATGGCGTGATTGGTTTAACCCGCTCTCTCGCTTTGGAATATGCGCAAAGTCCGATTACGGTGAATGCGATTTGTCCGGGTTTTCTTGATACAGAAATGACCGAAGTGTCTGTCCAGACCATTATGCAAAAAACGGGTCGGACGAAAGAACAAGCGCGTGCGGCATTGGCGTCTTTTAATCCCCAAAATAGACTGTTTCAGCCCAGCGAAGTCACCGCAACGGCTTTGTGGTTGTGCCAGCCCGGTGCAGAGGGTGTGAATGGGCAAGCGATTGCCCTGTCAGGGGGTGAAATATGACGGATGCGTTGTCTAAGCGCCGCCTGAAAATCTGGATACGTCTGTTGGGTGTGACGCGGGCAACCGAGTCGCATCTGCGCGGATTTTTGCGTATCCATCACGAGACGACTTTACCGCGCTTTGATGTGATGGCAGCACTTTATCGGCGGCGCGATGGCATCACGATGAGTGAATTGTCACGGGTTTTGTTGGTGTCGAATGGCAATTCAACCGCGGTGGTGGATCGGCTTGAACAGGATGGCTTGGTTGCACGCAAACCATCCGAAACAGATTTGCGTACGGTCTATGTCACCCTGACCCCCAAAGGCTTGGCTCTGTTTGAAGGTTTAGCGACAGAGCATGAAGCAGAAATCAATCAGTTATTCGCATCATTCAATGATAGCGATCTGGAAGCGCTCAACGATATTTTAAAAAAATTGGGAGGTCCGAAGTGACAACTTTTGCACAGTATAAGCCCAAACATTTTTTGTGGGACTTAAAAGACCGTGTTGCA
>CAWUMW010000226.1:0-3838 GCA_963923415.1 uncultured Hyphomicrobiales bacterium
TGCATTTAACTTTTTATGCGGGGGCAGGGTTGCCGCCCCATGTTGCGAAAGCCTTGGATGACTTGGCAATTGAAACCGTCGGTAAAAAAATTCTGATGGTGACCAGTCTTGGCTCAACAGAGACCGCACCGGCTTCTTTGTTTTGTACCAAGCAGACAGCCAAACCCGGTGTGGTGGGTGTACCTTTGCCTGCGGTGGAGCTGAAACTTGTTCCGTCTGCTGGAAAATTGGAGGTGCGCGTGCGTGGCCCCAATGTAACGCCGGGCTACTGGAAAGAGCCAGATTTAACTGCCAAAGCATTTGATGATGAGGGATTTTACTGCATTGGCGACGCGTTAAAATTTTCAATTCCCGGCGAACCAAACGGAGGCTTTATCTTTGATGGTCGGATATCAGAAGATTTTAAACTGGCCACCGGGACATGGGTCAGTGTTGGTCCATTGCGAGGGCAATTGATTGCGCATCTGGCGCCTTTTGTAAAAGATGCGGTGATTGCCGGGCATGATCGGGACGATATTATGGCTCTTTTGGTTCCCGAACCTGACGCGATCAAGCAATTTTTGGCCCATGATGGACAAGGGATGAGTGATCAGGCTTTGCTTGTGCATCCGCGCTTGGTCAATGAATTGGCGCGACAATTGAGCCAGCTTGCTTTACAGTCAACCGGCTCTTCAACGCGTGTGACGCGCGTTGCATTTTTAACAGAGCCGCTGTCTATTGATGCCAATGAAATGACCGATAAAGGGTCCATCAATCAACGGGCTGTTTTAGCGCGGCGCGCACATCTTGTGGAAGCGCTTTATAACAATGCAGCCGCTATCCATGCGATTTCAATTCACTGACGGGGGGAGGTCCCTATGAATATTAATGAGCTCGTGGCGATTGACGTGCATACGCATGCCGAAGTGTCGTGTCGGCAAGATGTCGATTCATATTGGGCGCCTTATGATGAAGCGGCGAGTCGTTATTTTAAAGTTGGTAAAAGGCCAACAATCGCCGAAACATTGCAAGTCTATCGGGACTTAAAAATCGGCTTGATCATGTTTACGGTTGATACAGAATTTCAGATTGGCAACCGCCGGATTCCCAATGAGGAAATTGCTGAAGCGGCGGCGGATAATCAAGATATTATGATCGCCTTTGCCTCTATTGATCCGCATAAGGGCAAGATGGGTGTGCGTGAAGCACGCCACTTGATTGAAAGCGGTGCGGTTAAGGGATTTAAATTTCATCCGACATGCCAAGGCTTTTTCCCCAATGACCGGATGGCTTATGAGCTTTACGAATTGATCAATCATTATAAATTGCCGGCCATTTTCCACACAGGCCATTCCGGGATCGGAACTGGAATGCGCGGCGGTGGCGGGATGCGTTTGAAATATTCGCAACCGATTCATATCGATGATGTGGCTGTTGATTTTCCTGACATGACAATCATTCTTGCGCATCCATCCTGGCCGTGGACCGATGAAGCATTGTCGATGGCCTTGCATAAGCCCAATATTTATATCGATCTGTCTGGTTGGATGCCTAAATATTTTCCTCCGCAAATTGCCCAATATGCAAATGGTCAATTAAAAAACAAAATGTTGTTTGGCTCAGATTTTCCATTAATCCGCCCGGATAAATGGATTGATCAATTCAAAGAAGCGGGCTTCAAACCCGAGGTGCATGATTTGATCTTAAAGCAAAACGCCATTCGCGCCTTGCGTCTGGATCAAGCAGGGGGGCATGCATGATTGTTGATGGGCTTCATGTGATGATTACCGGTGGTGGTTCAGGCCTTGGGGCTGCCACCGCTTTAAGGCTTGCAAAAGCCGGGGCCAAGATCTGTGTGGTTGATGTCAATGCGCAAGCTGCCTCAGCGATCGCTGATCAAGTACAAGGCATGGCCTGTGTGGGCGATGTGGCTGACGCAGAGGCCATGCACGATCTTGTTGCCAAAGCGCAAGATCAGCTAGGCCCGTGCCGGGTTTTGATCAATTGCGCTGGAATAGGAACCGCCAAACGTGTTGTTGGGCGTGATGGGCCGATGCCTTTGAGCGAGTTTGAGCGCGTTATTCGCGTCAATCTGATTGGGTCTTTTAACATGATGCGTCTTGTGGGGGCGCAGATGTCAAAAGCTGAGCCTGTGTCGGGCGGCGAACGGGGCGTGATTATTTCCACCGCTTCTGTTGCGGCTTTTGAAGGGCAGGTTGGCCAAGCCGCTTACGCTGCGTCAAAGGGCGGTATTGCGGCCTTGACCTTGCCTGTGGCGCGTGAATTTGCAGGATTTGGAATTCGTGTTTTAACGATTGCGCCGGGCTTGTTTGCAACGCCTTTATTGCAAACTTTACCGGAAGAGGTTCAAAAAAGTTTGGCGGCCTCTATTCCCTTTCCGAGTCGTTTGGGCTCAGGCGATGATTTTGCCGCACTTGCGCAACATATGATTGAAAATGCCTATCTGAATGGCGAAGTTGTTCGTCTGGATGGGGCACTTCGTTTGCCGCCTAAATAGAGGGTGTTTCCATGACCTATCGTGCGCCTGTCGAGACCATTCAATTTACCTTAGAGGCGATCACCGCTTTGTCAGAGGATATTGCGGCCGGCCATGCAGGATCACTCACGCAGGATTTGGTGCCATCGATTATCGAAGAAGCAGGACGGTTTGCACAAGAGCGATTGGCACCGCTCAATTGGCAAGGTGATCAGTGCGGGGCGCAATTTGATCAAGGGCATGTTGCCATGCCTCCGGGTTGGGATCAAATCTATCAAGACTGGGCGCAGGCTGGCTGGAACAGTGTGGATCTTGATCCGCATTGGGGCGGAATGGGATTGCCGACGCGGCTCGCAACCGTTGCGATGGAATTTTGGACCAGCGCATGTATGAGCTTTGCGCTTGGTCCTGTTCTCACCCAAGGGGCGGTTGATACGCTGTTGCTGCATGCGGATGAGGCATTAAAAAAAACCTATCTTCCTAAATTGGTTTCTGGGGAATGGACAGCCACGATGAATTTGACTGAGCCACAGGCTGGCTCAGATTTAGGGGCGCTGACAACCCGCGCCTATCGCCAAGATGACGGCACCTATCGCCTCAAAGGCAATAAAATTTTTATTACCTATGGTGAGCACGATTTAACCCCCAATATTATCCATTTGGTGCTGGCGCGGTTGCCTGATGCGCCTATAGGGACAAAGGGAATTTCTTTATTTTTGGTACCTAAATTTTTAGTGGATGAGCATCAACATCCCATTCAACGCAATGATGTCACATGCGCGGGTCTTGAACATAAAGTGGGGATTCATGCCAGCCCTACATGTTCGATGGTGTTTGGTGATCAAGACGGCGCTGTCGGCTGGTTGATCGGTGAAGAAAATCGCGGTTTAAACTGCATGTTCACAATGATGAACAAAGCGCGGCTTTATACAGGATTGCAAGGCGTTGCGATTGCAGAGCGGGCCTATCAAAAGGCATTGGAATTTAGCAAAGTTCGGGTGCAAGGCCGCGCTGCGCTTGCAAACAGTAAGGCGTCAAGTTCAATCATTGAACATCCCGATGTCAGAAGGAATCTGCACAAGATGCGGGCTTTAACTTCGGCTGCGCGGGCGATTGCCTATGCGGCGGCACGCGCGATTGATTTGGCCCATATGGCTGATGATCCGGCAGTCAGAAAAAAAGCGATGACGCGTGCTGCCTTGCTCACGCCTGTGACCAAAGCATGGTGCACAGATGCGGGCGTTGAGGTGGCCTCGATCGGGATTCAAATTCATGGCGGCATGGGCTATGTCGAAGAGACAGGTGCTGCGCAATATTGGCGCGATGCGCGGATTGCTCCGATTTATGAAGGAACGAATGGTA
>CAWUMW010000227.1:0-3831 GCA_963923415.1 uncultured Hyphomicrobiales bacterium
TTGTATAAAATGGTGGGCGCGACAGGGATTGAACCTGTGACCCCTCCCGTGTGAAGGGAGTGCTCTCCCGCTGAGCTACGCGCCCCACCCCTTTAATCAAAAGGTGGTGGCTGCGGTCTTAAGGGCAAGCTTCAGACACGTCAAGACATCCCGCCCCCTCTCATCCGCGTTCAACCGCCCGTTTTAACCGCCTTAATCGCCTTGGGCCTCATCTGTTCCGCCTCTAATCAGCCCCGGATCCATCCCTTAGGCACCGCCCTTGGGGGGGGGCGGCTTGGGGGAGCTCAGCCTCGATAGAGCCTCGCCCACCCCTCTTCTTTGCGCAGATTGCTGTAATAATTCCCGCATGGTTAGCCCCTCCTAAACCTCTCCACCTGCCCGAAACCGCTTTAACAATGAATTGAGGCCCGCACTGGCACCCGCAATTCTTTGCAGAAGCTTATGTGGCGCGAGATTTTGTGGGTACAGCCCGCATGGTTGGCCCCTCCTAAACCTCTCCCCCTGCCAAAACCCGCTTTAATAGTGAATTGTGGCCCATACAGCTCGCCCCCTTTAGCGCCCCCTTTAGCGCCCCCTTGGCCTCTCGAAATAAGCTTGAGCCGCACAGGACCGCGGCAGCAACAGGGCTAACAGGGCCAATTTAGGCTATCGGGGCGGCTTTTCACGCAATTGGTTAGGGTTTGCTGGGGTTTTGAGACCCAAGCCGCCCGCATGGCCGCACCCGCTTCCAGATCAGCCCGTAATAACTCCCATTTTCTTGATTTTTTGACTTGAAAAATCGCCCTTGCCCCTGCAAAAGAACCATCAGTCCAGATTTAGAATCGCTTAACCTAAATCAGATAGAGTTCAATCATCCACTGTCTTCCTGTCGGGGATCGCTATGCGTCTTACCTCCACTCTGGCCCTTGCCGGGCTTGTTTCCCTTGCCAGCTTGAGCTCGGCTTTTTCCTATTCCATGGATCCGCTGACCCGGCGTGCTTATGCCCCTGTTACCCGTCAGGCTGAGGCGAAACCGCAAGCCAGCACTGCCGCACCTGTAACAAGCCCAAGTCAGAGCACGGGAACGGAAGTTCCTGCGATCCGCCGTGAAGTGGTTTCCTTTTCTGGCAATTATGAGCCCGGCACGATTGTGGTCTCCACCTCCGAACGCCGCATGTATCTGGTGATGGAAAATGGCCGGGCCATGCGCTATGGCGTGGGTGTGGGCCGCCCCGGATTTGAATGGGGGGGCTCTGTTAAAATTACTCTCAAACGCGAATGGCCCGATTGGACCCCGCCCCCTGAAATGCTCAAGCGCCGCCCTGATCTGCCGCGCTACATGAAAGGCGGCCCCGAAAATCCGTTGGGTGCGCGCGCCATGTATTTGGGCAGCTCGCTCTATCGTATTCATGGATCAAATGAACCCGAAACGATCGGCCAAGCCGTATCGTCCGGCTGCATCCGCATGGCCAATGACGATGTCATTGATCTTTATGACCGGGTGACCGTCGGCGCGACCGTGATCGTGAACCGCTAATCAGCCCAACAGATTTCAGTATCAAGGACTTTGAGTATAAGAGGCTTTAAGTATAAGAGGCTTCAAGTCTGCTGCGCCCTTGATCGCCGCCCTTCATTCACCCTGCCAAATGGCAGGGTTTTTGTTTTCAGCGCAGAGTGCGGCCGGGGACGGCTTTGTCTGAGCGCAAGGCCTTTGAGGGCGCGTCCTAAAATCAAGGATCGCGTGACAGGCCTTTCTCTGCCAAGGCGCGCTCATAGACCTGCCATTTCTCGGCAAAGTGATCTGCCAATTCAGCGAGATAGTCCCAAGCAAACAAGCCTGTATCATGCCCGTCGCTAAATCGCAGGCGCAGGGCGTAATTGCCCACCGGCTCAATGGCCTGAAGGGTGACGAGCCGTTTACCGGCGACCGTCTGGCGCTCGGAGGGGTGATGGCCCCGCACTTCAGCACTCGGACTTTCAACCCGTAAATATTCGGCTTGCAGCTCTCTTTTCATCCCCCCCTCATAGGTCAGGGTCAGAACGCGCTTGTCTTTTGACAAATGCACTTCCAATGGCCAAAGCGAATGAGAGTGAGACTGATTTTCCTGCATAGCTGTTACCCTTTGACAGATAAATGGACGCAAAGGATTGACCCCGCGCAGCGATACGCCCATTTATAGAGCCAGACCAAGAGAATGACCATGACTTTAGCTGATCAGACTCCTGCCCATAGCCCTATGATCGACCCCTTTGGCCGTTCGATCAATTATGTTCGGCTGTCTGTGACCGACCGTTGCGATTTTCGCTGCGTTTATTGCATGTCAGAGGATATGCATTTTCTCCCTAAACAAGATTTGTTGACGCTTGAAGAGCTCGACCGGCTCTGTTCCGCCTTTATTGGGCGCGGGGTTAACAAGCTCAGAATTACCGGTGGCGAGCCTTTGGTGCGGCGCGATATTTTAACATTGTTCCAGAAGCTCTCGCGGCATTTACAATCGGGCGCTTTGCAGGAGCTCACCTTAACCACCAACGGGTCGCAATTGGTGCGTCATGCTGAGGCCTTGGTGGACTGCGGCGTGAAGCGCATCAATGTTTCTCTCGATACGCTCAAGCCCGATTTATTCCGCACGCTGACCCGCTGGGGAGACTTAGAAAAAGTGCTGGCGGGAATTGATGCCGCCCAACATGCGGGACTGCGCATCAAAATCAATGTTGTGGCCCTCAAAAATCTCAATGAAGACGAGGTCGTTCCTTTGGTTACGTGGGCGCATGATCGCGGCATGGACATCACCTTTATCGAAGTCATGCCGATGGGCGATATTGAAGCCGATCGGTTTGATCAATATTGGCCACTGAACCAAGTTCAAGCCCGCTTGAGCGAAGCCTTCACGCTTGAGGCTTTACCCGACCGCACCGCCGGACCCGCGCGCTATATGCGGGCGAAAGAAACAGGCGGGCGGATCGGTTTTATTACCCCTCTCACACATAATTTTTGCGAAAGCTGCAATCGGGTGCGCGTGACCTGCACGGGCACGCTGTATATGTGTCTGGGGCAAGAGGACGCGGTTGATTTACGCACCCCCTTGCGCTCAAGCCCTGACAATAACGCGCTCTATCACGCCATTGACCGAGCCATTTTACGCAAACCTAAAGGGCATGATTTTATCATCGACCGCCAAACGCCACGCATGGCAGTGGGGCGGCATATGAGCGTGACCGGCGGGTGAGCCCATCAACAAAAAGAATCCATGTCCGCGCCCCCCTCGCAACAAATCCCCAATAACAAACGTGGCGTGATTTTAATCCTCACCGCGATGGCGCTGTTTGTGATCAATGACTCGCTGGTCAAACTCAGCGCCAAAGTCTATCCGACCGGGCAGATTTTAGTGGGGCGCGGTCTGTTTGCCTGCCTGCTGATGCTGGGCATTATTCTGGCGGGCGGCCATGGCCGCAAAATCAAAAGCAGCTTTGAAAAATTCATCGTGATCCGGGCCGTCGCCGAAGCCACGGTGGCCTTTTGTTTCATCACAGCCCTGACCCATATGCCGATTGCAGATTTGACCGCGATCATGCAGATCACCTCGATTTTAATTGTGGCCATCACCGCAATCACAGGGATGGAGCGTGTGCCGCTTTCGCTCTGGATTGCGGTGCTGATCGGCTTTGTTGGCGTTTTATTGATGGTTAAACCCGGCGGATCCGATTTTAATTTTTATACTTTGCTGGCTTTGCTCACCACCTTCTTTGTTGCAACGCGCGATCTGATCACCCGCAAAATCAATCCCGCCATCCCCACGGCGATCGTCTCATTCACCACAACGATCAGCGTGGTGGGGGTTGGCCTGTTGTCTG
>CAWUMW010000228.1:0-3796 GCA_963923415.1 uncultured Hyphomicrobiales bacterium
TTCCGGCCTTGCTGATTGCGGCCGGATTGATGACCTATTGTTATTTGTTCGGACCAGTTGGGTTTCGGAGGCCGCGGGCGACTTTTGCTCAATTTACGCAAGCCACCAAAGAAGCCGCGTTGCCTTTGATGATCCCGGTGATTTTGATTGGCGGCATTCTCACTGGCTTTTTCACGCCGACTGAGGCCGGCGTTGTGGCCTCAGTGTGGATTTTATTTGTGGTGATTCCGCTTTTAAATCCCAAACACATCAAAAATCTGCCGCATGATTTCTGCCAAGCAGGGCTGATTTACACTCTGCCGCTGATAACGATTGCTGCGGCATCGGCCTTTGGCTGGTTGTTGGCTTATTTGCGCGGGCCGATGTGGGTTGCGGAATGGATTGTAGATCTTGTTGGCAATGACCCGCATTTGATTATGTTGATGATGGTTTTACTGTTTACGGTGGTGGGCGATTTCATCGAGCCTGTTCCCACCATCATCATCTTCATGCCCTTGGTGAACCAGCTCACGCAAGCCGGTGATATTAATTCGGTTCATATGGGAGTCGTTTTGATTGCGACTTTGGCCTTTGGATTGATCACGCCGCCTTATGGACTTGTGCTGTTGATGGCCTCCAAATTTGTCGGTGTGCGCTTTTCGCAAGCCTTGCGCGCGGCCTTGCCGATTTACGCTGTGTTTTTTGGCACCATCGCGTTTACAATCTATTTTCCGAAAGTTGTGTTGTGGCTGCCCAAGCAAGTGATCCCTGAATCCGTTGGATGTTTTAAATCTCCTGCGGGAACGGGCTATATTTGCCCTTAAGCACGCAGCCTTAAGGTGCAGTTCTGATAGAAGAAAACGGGCAGCGAAGTTTTTCTGCCCGTTTTTTATGCCGTTCTTTATGCGCGCTCTATGCGTGTTTAGGAGCGCAGCAAGCCCGGCGCCTCCGCACCCGTGCGGGCCACATAATCGGTATAGCCGCCGCCATAATGATGTGCGCCCTCAGAGGTTAATTCGAGAACGCGATTGGACAGGGCGGCCAAGAAATACCGATCATGGGAGACAAAAATCATGGTCCCTTCATAATCGGCGAGCGCCTTGATCAACATCTCTTTGGTTGCCATATCAAGATGGTTGGTGGGTTCATCGAGCACGAGAAAATTGGGAGGGTCAAAGAGCATTTTGGCCATCACCAGACGGGCTTTTTCACCACCCGACAAGACGCGGCAACGCTTCTCAATATCATCGCCTGAAAAGCCAAAACATCCCGCCAAAGTACGCAAGGCCCCTTGGCCAGCTTGCGGAAAGCTCCGCTCTAGACTTTCAAAGATTGTTTCCTCGCCATCCAACAAATCCATAGCATGTTGTGCGAAATATCCCAATTTGACATGCGCGCCGATGGTGATGTGGCCTTGGTCGGGCTGTTCGGTGCCGGCAATCATTTTTAACAGGGTTGATTTGCCTGCGCCATTGATGCCCAAAATGGCCCAGCGTTCTTTGCGGCGGATGACCATCGAGAAATCGGAATAGATGATTTTACTGCCGAAATTTTTATTGATCTGTTTGATGCTGGCTACATCATCGCCTGATCGGGGTGCGGGTGGAAAATCAAATATAACAGTTTGTCGACGGCGCGGGGGTTCAACACGATCAATTTTTTCCAATTTTTTGACCCGGCTTTGAACTTGCGCGGCATGGGAGGCGCGCGCTTTGAAGCGCTCAATAAATTGTATCTCTTTGGCCAGCATGGCTTGCTGGCGTTCATACTGCGCTTGTTGTTGTTTTTCATTTAAAGCGCGTTGCTGTTCATAAAATCCATAATCGCCGGAATAGCTGATGAGATCACCACTGTCGATTTCAATGATTTTGTTGACAATGCGATTCATGAATTCGCGGTCATGCGATGTCATAATTAAGGCGCCTTGATAGGCTTGTAGAAAATTTTCGAGCCAGATCAAACTTTCAAGATCCAGATGGTTGCTGGGCTCGTCGAGCAACATCACATCGGGATTTTTGAGCAGGATGCGGGCGAGCGCCACCCGCATTTTCCAGCCGCCAGACAAAGCGCCGACATCCCCCTCCATCATGGACTGGGAGAAGCTTAATCCGCCTAAAATCTCGCGGGCGCGTCCTTCAAGCTCATAGCCGCCAAGCTCTTCAAATTGAGCTTGTATGTCGCCATAACGCGTGATGATCGCTTCCATTTCATCCAGACGATCAGGATCTGCCATCGCGGCTTCGAGGCTTTTCATCTCGGCAGCGACGACACTGACCGGGCCCGCCCCGTCCATGACTTCTGTCAGCGCTGATCGGCCCGTCATCTCGCCGACATCCTGACTGAAATAGCCAATCGACAAGCCACGATCAGATGAAATATGTCCATCATCGGGTGGTTCTTGTCCTGAAATCATCCGGAATAATGTGGTTTTGCCTGCTCCATTGGGACCGACAAGGCCTATTTTTTCACCCCGCAACAAGGTCGCCGATGCGTCGATGAACAGGATTTGATGCCCGTTTTGCTTGCTGATTGCTTCCAGTCGAATCATCGTTTGTGCCATTTCCCGTTGCAGTGGCCCCGCTCTTACACCATCTTTTTGCTGGAATGAAAGGGTGCCTTGCGTCTTTTGGCACGCAAATGCGGGAAGGCGGGGCCGGGATTGGCCCGCATCATCGTTCATCCCGGGCTTGGCCCTTGACTTTTGCCGCCAGAGCGCCGATATGCGGGGGCTGATGCGATGAGGCATCAAAGACCTGCGTGATGTCATTTGGTTTTTGTCTACTGAGATAGAAACGAGACGGCGGGTTGTGCGCTTGAAGCGCCCCTGAGACCGAACCTCCCAGATCACGCAGGGTGGCTACGCGCATGACGCTTTGATCATCAAGGCGGCCTTGCGATGTGCGACCGTTGCGTAACCATGTTGGTGTGCGTGCTGTGTGTCGCTTGTTCTAGCCAAGAAAAGATATGAACCTCGTGACTGATTTTGCTTCTTTGAAACTTCATTCCACCTTGCTCGCCAATATTGCCGAACAGGGCTATGTCCATCCCACGCCTATTCAACTGCAAGCCATTCCGCCTCTCTTGGCGGGTGAAGATCTGTTGGGGATTGCGCAGACCGGAACTGGAAAAACCGCCGCTTTTGCTTTGCCGATTTTACAACGTCTGGCAGTTTCTTATCGTCCTTTGGCGCAGCGCTCTTGCCGGGCTCTGATTTTAAGCCCGACACGGGAATTGGCCGGCCAGATTGACGAAAATTTACGCCTCTATGGTCATAAACTCCGCATCTCCAGTGATGTGATTTATGGCGGCATCCCGATCAATCGGCAAATCCGAGCCTTAGCGCGGGGCGTTGATGTGCTTGTTGCAACACCGGGCCGTTTGTTGGATCTGGTTAACCAACGCGCTTTGTTTCTCGATAAGGTCGAGGTTCTGGTGCTGGATGAAGCAGATCAAATGCTTGATATGGGCTTTATCCATGATATTCGGAAATTGGCAGCTTTGTTACCCAAAAAACGCCAGACGCTGCTGTTTTCAGCAACGATGCCCAAAGCGATTGCCGAATTAGCCGAACAATTTTTACGCAATCCAGTGCGGGTTGAAGTCACGCCTGTGGCCACAACGGCGGAACGGGTTGATCAAGAAGTGATCCATATTGAAACGCTGCATAAACAAGCTTTGTTAGAAAAGCTTTTGCAGGATCCATCGATTGACCGGGCCTTGGTTTTTACCAGAACCAAACATGGTGCGGATCGGGTCGTTAAACGTCTCGCCCAAAATCATATCCCTTCAGCGGCCATTCATGGCAATAAAAGCCAAC
>CAWUMW010000229.1:0-3778 GCA_963923415.1 uncultured Hyphomicrobiales bacterium
TACACAAGGAGTATCGTCGGCAGCGTCAGATGTGTATAAGAGACAGGCACAAATCACAGCATAAGCGAGGGCGTCACCCGTTTGAAGAAAAAAAGCACCGATAAATGTTGCAACCGCCAAGAGATGTGCCACGGCCCAACTTTCATAAGGTCCGATCCGGCGGCTGATGGCAGACCAGAGAGGGGTCGCAAGCGCGCCGGTTAGAAAATAAATCATTAAAAACGCTCCCGTCCAGTCCGCGGCATGGAGCAAATCACGAATATAGAAAATCACCAAAACAGCAGGAAGGCTTGAGGCGAGCATCGACAGGCCATAGACCAGCATCAGCCGCGCCCGCTGCGGTGGAAGACTGGACCACAGTGCAAAAAACGTAAAAGCCTCTGCTGAGGATGCGGATGTGGATGGGGAGGACGCAGACACGGGTGTCGGCAGAGAAGAAAAACACATCACACCGATCACCAATAACAGGCCCAATAAACCGCTATAGGCACCATAGACCTGCTCAGCAGGGATCAAGGCTGAGAGCACGGTCGGCGCAGAGGTTGCCGCAACCAAGCCGATCAAGCCAAAGCTTTCGCGCAGAGCGGCAATGCGTGTTTGCTGATGCGGGTCTTGGCTCCATAAAGTGGCGCGCACCGCAAGGCTGATGATCAGAACACTATGGGCTGCAATCGCAAGACAGATGCAGACAGAAAACCATAATAAAGGCGGACCCAAGACAAGATTAAAAAGCCCAAACACAGCGAGACCCAAGACCAACGCTGCCCCAATAACGGGTCCGCGTAACCGTGTTTGCATGCGATCAAGATAAAGGCCAATCACTGGATCAAGCACCGCATCGCCCAAACGGATCAGCAGTAAAACAAAGCCTAATTGCGTTAAACTCAGGTAAGCGCGCGCGGCATAAAAATCGGGCGCTAAAACATAAAGAGGAAAACCAGCAAAAGCAGCAGGGATGGCAATCCACGCATAGCGAATTAAGGCATGCAAGGAGGCGGGTTGGTGCGTCATCGGGAGCCAAGCAACGCGCGACGCAAATCGGGCTCTGATGTTTTTTCACTCAACCAAATATCAAAAAACAATGGTCCAAATAGCTCATCCTTGATGGTGCCGATCAAGCGATTGCCTTGGTAGAAAATAGTTTTTTGATTGGGCTGGTAAACCGCGGTTAAGGTCATGCCCGGTGTGACATCGGGGAAAAGTGTTTGCATGGCATTTTTCCAATGCGCTAACCGCGCTTCATCGCTAAAGCCTTGTTTGCGGATTTCTTGCACCGAACGCTCAGCGATATCTTTTCCAGAAAAAGCCCGATGATAGGTGATGGATAAGGCAAAGGGTTTGTCTTGCCTCCATTGGCCGCGCGGGGCAACTAAGGTTACGTCATAGACATCCCAAAAGGCATAAGACAGCGTGCCGCGCCCAACCACCGATCCGTCCGGAATTGTGGCATAGACGGCATCGCTTGCTCGACTTGTTTGTGGCGTGCCGGCCAGCAGACCTGCTAGCATGCTTGCGAAAACAAACAATTTAAGCCGCATGCTGAAGCTCCCATTGCATGACATCAATATGCCCTTGTTGAAAGGCCGCTTGGCAATAAGACAAATAAAACCGCCACAAGCGGATAAACCGATCATCAAATCCCATGCGGCGAATATCATCCAGTCGCGCATCAAAATTTTTCAGCCAATGGTCCAGCGTGCGGGCATAATGAGGGCCAAAAGAAAAAACATCACCGCTTTTCAGGCCGGCTCTTTGGCTGTGCAGTGTAAATTGGTGGGGCGAAGGCAGCATGCCGCCGGGGAAAATATAGGTGCGAATCGCATCCCCACTGCGGCGATAGCTTTCAAAATAAGGATCTGCAATTGTGATGGTTTGGACCATCGCCGTTCCCTGCGGGGCTAGCAGAGATTTCAATTTAGAAAAATAAGTCGGCCAATAGGCTTCACCGACTGCCTCAAACATCTCAATGGAAACAATATTGTCATAAAGATTTGATTGATGGCGGTAATCTTCCAGTGCAACTTTTGCCTGCTGATTCAGCCGCTGTGTTGCAAAGTCATGTTGTGCAGGTGAAATCGTTAAGGCTTTAATGGCGTAATCACCTTTTTGCAGCGCGCGTTCGGCAAATCCACCCCATCCGCAACCAATTTCAAGCAAAGAGCCGGATGATCCAATATGGTCCAAGATACGATCATATTTGTTCTGTTGTGCTGCTTGCAGCGGCTCGTTTTCATTCGCAAACAGCGCTGAAGAATAGGTCATGCTGGGATCAAGCCATAAGGCATAAAAAGCATTCCCCAAATCATAATGGGCATGGATGTTCTTTTTACTGCCGCCAATTGTGTTGCGTGTCATCAAATAAGACAGACGGGAAACAATCTGCCCCAACGCATGCCCATAGATATAAGCGTTAAAAATTGCCCGATTTTGCAGTCCGAACAGAAAAAATTGCGCGAGATCGTCACAGTCCCACAGGCCGTTCCGATAGGTCTCGGCCAAGCCGACATCGCCAGACCGGAGCAAGGCGCCAATCATGCGCCAATCTTTCATGATCAAATGCGTATGGGCGCCGTCATGACGGCCTGTAAATTCATGACGCCGCGCATCCGGTGTTTCAACACTTATATGGCCATATTCAGTTTTAGTAAGAGTTTTCAAAAACCGTTCGGTAATAAACCGGTTGAACATGACAAGTCCTCAGACAACGCACTACAAACACTCGACATAGATACAAGTCATTGTAGTAAAATTTCAAGGTTTGTTAAGATCATTTGTTGTCGAGAGACGTTTTTCAACTTGTTCTGGCTTGCTGATATGCCGAATTCCTTTGAAAATGAGTTTTAATGCTTGCCAATGGATCAAAAAAATCGCTTTCAAACTGACCAAAGGATGTTTCCAGAATGCTTTTTGCAGAGAGCGGGGCGTCAAGGCGACACACTGCCCTGTCAGGGCTGTCACTAATTGGCGCTGTCCCTGCTGATCATAATAATCAATCCAGATGCCAATCTGGCTATCTTGAAGATCAAAGCGGAATTTATAATGGCCGTTGCGCTGTAAAAAGGGCGAGACATGAAACAGTTTCACCGCTTCGAGCCATTGCGTTGGCAAAATAGGGGCGCCATCGGCATGAAAACATAAATAACTATGTTGTTCGCCAAATGTATTGTGCACTTCACACAGCACGGCTTTTAAGTGTCGGGTGCGATCAAAGCAAAAATAGAAACTGACCGGATTAAATACATAGCCAAGCACTTTTGGCATCGTCATCAAGACAATATGCTCAATATCGGCTGTGAGTCCCTGTGTAGCGAGATTGTTCTTGACCCAAACCAGCGGATCACTGCCATCGCGCAAGGCCAGATCGCTCGGATCAAACCGACATAAGCGATTGCCAATGGCTGCTGCCGGCAAAGGCAGCATCAGATAATAGATGCCGTAGTTAAAGCCGTTTCGCTGCGGAAACAGTCTTTGATGCATGACATTGGCCAGAAAAATCTGTGGCGATTCTACCATATCGGCGCATAACCCATTTTCTTGGCCATTTGAACGGCACTGAGCAGTCCATCTTCATGAAAGCCATAACGTTGATAAGCACCACAAAACCACAACCGATTTTGGCCTTGAATCGTCTCGATCTGGTCTTGCATCCGGATGGCGTTCTCATCAAAGACGGGATGTTCAAACTCATGCACATCATAGATAGTGGCTGGGTCGGGCATACGGCCGGGATTGAGGGTGACAAAAAGCGGTGTCTTTGTTTTTAAAGGCTGCAGATTGT
>CAWUMW010000230.1:0-3773 GCA_963923415.1 uncultured Hyphomicrobiales bacterium
CGAAGAGACGCAGAAACGCAGAAACAAAAGGGATGAACGCCAAGACACTGTGGCGAGACTTTATGGTGAGACGCAAGGGGATGCGGTTCAATCGTTACAAAGTTTTTAATCAGCGCATATAACTATAAACAAGCACGCCAGCGGTGATACCAAGCGTCGCAAAAGTTGCGAGAATGGCAATGGCACGCAGGTGCAAATTTTCTTGCTGTTGTGACATGCCCCATGCATGCAGCAGACGGCCCGCTAAAAAAACCGAACATAACAGCGTGATCCATCCTTCGCTGATACCGCGTTGCTCTGCAAAGCTTAACAGCAACAGTGTCAGAGGGACATATTCAGCAAAATTTGCATGGACGCGGGCAGCGCGCTCAAGCCCCTTATCGCCCCGCGTTCCAAGTGCAATTTTTGCAACCCGGCGCGCTCTAATCGTTTGCACGGATAGCACCAGAAACAAGAGAGCAAACACAATCGAAAAAGCAGGAACAATGGTCATGGATAATGTCCAAGGTTGAGAGAAAAGCAGGCCGTAGAAGTTTACTTTAAAGAGTCAGCACAGGTTCTGAGTGCTCAGTATCATTCTGTCCGATTTTACCGGATTCGGCTAGCTCTGCTTTTTTGATATGCGCACGCTCTTTTTTGAGATTAGGACTAGGAGAGCAGGGGCGTTGATGAGGATTATGTATCATCCCTCGCGCGCATGTTGGGCGCGTGTTCGTGATTGGAAACAGAATTTTCTTTTGTTTCATGGATGGCCAGGCCAATTCCGCATAACACTAAGGCGGCACCGAATGCAAAAATGCTGTCGAGCTTTTCGTCCAGCAGCCATGCGGCTGCGAAGATGCCGATGAGGGGTTGAAGATATTGGATGCTGGCTGCGATCCGTGCTGGAACGGATTTGAGAATATCAAGCCAGATGAAAAGCCCCGCGACGGTAACAAGGAGCCCCAGATAGGCTGCACACAGAGTGGCCTCCATTGTGAGGTTGAGCGCTGCATCAGCCATATCGCGCCACGCCCACGGAACGAGTGACAAAAAGCCGAACAGAGTGCTCCAGGCTGAAACGGCAATGGCTCCATAATGTTTGGTGAGATCAACACTCCACACATAGTAAATAGCAATCGCAACAGCCGAGAGTAAAAGCAGGAGTGCGCCCATAAGATTTGAGGGGTCCACCTCCGTGCCTTCGCCTTTGCGCACCAGTGCGATGACACTAATGCCGACAAAGGCAGCTAGCAGGCCTATTTTTTGCTGTGTGGAAACGGGTTGTTTGAGATGGAAAGCGGCGAAAATCACAACGAATAACGGGATGGCTGCTGAAATCACCGTGCCCACAGAGGCAGAAGTATGGGCCACACCAAAAGATTGCGCGAGTTGACCAATACCGATTCCCAAAATCCCCAATGCCGCATTTTTCAAGATCGCATGCAAGGAAAGCTTTGTTTTTCCAATCAACAGAAACAAACACGGCGGAACCGCAATCGCAAATCGCAAAACCGTCAATTGAAGCGGTGAAACCGTGTTAAGGCCAATTTTGGTAATCGGGATTGAAAGCCCCCAGATGATAGCGAGGAGAAGCATCAAAAAAACGTTTTTAGGATGGATCGTGCGCGTCACTGGGCGTGGTATGCTTGAGCTGTTGTGGGGGAGGGTAAGCCGCATATTAGGCTGGCTTCCATCATCAAACAAGTGCCTAACGCGTGCGCTTGGTTACAATGCTCGGCGCGGTAGGGTGCTTAGTGGTGTGGGTTTATGCCAGCGGCAAGTGCTCGATGATGGTGTTGGTGATGCATTCCGCGTGTCATCACGCCAATAAAGCCTAAGCCGCTGAGCTTGTTTTGGTCGGCGGCAGGGACACTGACTATTAGGTTCGCTCCAGTCGCTGTTTCTTCAGCCGTAAAATGCCATCCATCATTGCCGTCCATTGTGGCAGCATGTGCTTTAATCATACGCTTGATCGATTGAACAACATTGCCAGTGCCGCTGATAGAATATTTCATCCCATTCGGAACAGCAGTGCTGGTCACTTCACTGCGGAGTGTGACATTATCCATATCAATCAGATGCTGGCGTAACCCCTCAATATTGACCTTTGTCCAATCTGTTTGTGGGTCTTTCTCTAGCATGGCGACTATTTCTTGTATTGCTGCGAATGCAGATTGACCCGCTTCTATTGGCTGTGCCGCCCTGTGATCAGACTGATGGTGCGATTGAGCAAAGACCTGCGTGGAAAGCAATAAGAGAAAAATCAGCATATAACGCATGAGAAAAATCTCTCCACGAAGAACCAGTAAAATATCGCATAGCTTGAGTTAGATTTATGTCATATTAAAGGCAAAGAAAATAGCTTGATGCAATTAATATAATCTATCATTCTTTAAGTAAAAATAAGCTATAAAGCTAGAAAAATAACGGTGCTGAAGGCAGAAATGCTCTCAGTATAGACACCATAAAGGGGCTCGACATGTTAGACTATACAGTTCATGCCAGACGCATCGATGCCAGTGCGAGTGAAGCAACCACAAAGCAAGCAACCATAATCCTTGATACCGATGTGAAAGGGCGTTTGGATGCATTTAACCCAGCAGAGCTACTATTGGCAGCATTAGCAGCCTGTATGATCAAAGGTATAGAGCGTGTTATGCCTCTGATCCACTTTGAGCTGCGCGGCGTAGAAGTAAAGTTGCACGGGATCAGAGAAGATGTGCCACCTTCAATGAAATCGATCAGCTATGAATTGATCGTGGATACGGATGAAAGCGATCAAAGGCTTGATTTGCTGCATACGAATGTAAGAAAATATGGGACGATTTCAAACACACTCGCACGAGCAACGCATTTAGAAGGCGTTATAAAACGAGCGACTTGATTAACGTGTCCCCACCACTCAATCCAGCCACGCTCAAAACAGTCTGAAAAATTATAGGCGCGATCGGAGAAGGGCGTATGTCCGCAAGATGGGTGATGGTGTGGATATGGTTACCTATGCTGGGCGCCTTCAGCATGCGGCAAGAATAGTCTTACCGCTGCCCTTCACGCAGCATTCGAAAGGCGAGCGCGGCCAAAACTGTTCCCATTACCCACCGCTGCATCATGATCCAAAGGGGATTGCGCGTCAGGAAAGCGGCTATCGAGCCCGCCGCCAGTGTGATCATCGTATTGACGCTCAGACTGACCGTGATTTGCGTCAAGCCAAGGATCATCGATTGCGCAAAGACGCTGCCTTGTTGCGGCTCGATGAATTGCGGTAGCAAGGAGAGATACATTACGGCAATTTTGGGGTTGAGCAGATTGGTCATAAAACCCATCGTAAACAATTTTTTTGGGCTATCGGCCGCAAGCGTTTTCACTTCAAAAGGGGATTGACCGTTGGGCCGCACGGCCTGCCATGCGAGATAAAGCAAATAAGCAGCGCCAGCATAGCGTAGCGCGTCATAGGCATAGGGCACAGCCATCACCAAAGCGGTAATCCCGAAGGCCGCGCAGATCATGTAAAAGACAAAACCCAAAGCCACACCACCCAGCGAGATCAGACCCGCTTGTGGTCCTTGGCAAATGGAGCGTGATACCAGATAGACCATATTCGGACCCGGCGTCAGCACCATGCCGAGCGAAACCAAAGCAAAAGCAAGAAGCGTGGCGAGTGTGGGCATAAGGCGATCTTTCGGGTTATGATCTTTCTAGGGTAACATGAGGGAGCGATGAATTCCATTGTTAAAGCCTGCGCGCCCAACAGTGCTAGGATAGAGACGATGCTTTTTGGATATGATTTGAGC
>CAWUMW010000231.1:0-3760 GCA_963923415.1 uncultured Hyphomicrobiales bacterium
GACAAATCCGACAGCAACCAAATTATCTTCAAGATGATAGAGGAACGACCCGCCCCCTGTTTCATGATCAAGCGGCCATCCGAAAGAATGTTGGACATGACCGGGCCGATGCATTTCAGGGCGCACCTGCCATAATTCCTTGATGCCAATTCCAAATTTTTGCGGCTCGCGCTCCTGCGACAAATGATAGCGCGCGATGATTTGTTTCGAGAGATGACCGCGCGCCCCTTCGGCAAATAATGTATATTTCCCCAGCAATTCCATGCCACGGGTGTAGCTGTCTTTGGGCGCACCATCTTTGCCAATGCCCATATCGCCGGTTGCAACCCCAATGACCTGATTATGGGCCCCATACAGCACTTCGCTGGCCGCAAATCCGGGATAGATATCGACCCCCAGCGCTTCGGCTTTTTGCGCCAACCACCGACAGACATTGCCCAATGACACGATGTAATTGCCGTGATTATCCAACAGCTTTGGCATCAACAGATTGGGCAGGCGCAAAGCGCCCTGTTCATTCATGTAATAAAATTCATCTTGGGTGACCGGTGTCGTAAAAGGATGATCCGGGTCTGATTGCCAATCCGGGAGCAACGCATTGATCGCCGCAGGATCAATCACCGCGCCCGACACAATATGCGCCCCCACTTCAGAGCCTTTTTCCACAACGACAACCGACACATCAGGGTCTAGCTGTTTCAACCGAATGGCCGCGCTCAGCCCGGAGGGCCCGGCACCGACGATGACCACATCAAATTCCATGCTTTCGCGTGGATCCCGATTGTCCATTGAGTTTTCCTGCTCGGACGCTTGCGCCATCCCCGACACTCCTCATCAAACCGCCTTAAGTTATGATCTATGGCCTGTCCAAAGCTGCACCGCAAGATCATCCTTCAACAGAAGCCTTGCAAAGCAGGCTAGTCGCCGCCCTCAGATGCTTCTAAAGTGAACAGATGGATAACAAGCCCTCTATCCCTGATGCCCCTGCGGCCCTTTTGCGCTTCTATACGGAGGCCGGGGTGGATTGCGCGCTGAATGAAACGCCCCGCAATCGCCTCCTCGAAGCGCAAACCCTCACGGAGCACGCCCGACAGAGCCCCGCCGCTCTGCGCGCCTCCAGCAGCGGCGCATCTGCGCCAAACACGGCTCACGCGCCCGCCCCGAGCGCCGGATCACCAGTCACCGGCCCCGCGGACGACCCAACACGAATCGAGCCTAAATTAGCCGCCGCCCTAGCAGAAGCCGAGCTTTTAGCCAGCCAAGCCGCCACGCTTGAGGATCTGACCGCAATTTTGGCGCAGTATCAGGGCTGCCCGCTGAGCCAGACGGCCAAAAATATGGTTTTTGGCGCAGGGCCGAGCCTTGCACGCGTGATGATCATCGGCGAAGCACCCGGCGCGGAAGAAGACCGGACCGGTGAAGTCTTTGCCGGATCGAGCGGGCTGTTACTCGATCGCATGCTCCATGCCATTGGCTTGTCCCGCCCCATGATTCGGATCGGACTCTCCATTTTCTGGCGCCCGCCCGGCAACCGCATTCCCAGCGATGCTGAAAAAGCGCTATGCGCGCCGTTCCTGCGGCGTCATATCGCGCTAACCAATCCCGATCTGTTGCTGTTGATGGGGAGCCTGCCAGCGCATCTGCTGCTGGGTGAAACACAAAGCCTGCTAAAAATGCGCGGACATTGGTTTGATTATGCCCTGCCGACGCGCACGATCCCGACGCTAGTTAGCCTCCCACCAACCCATCTGCTGCGCCAACCAACCCATAAAGCCCATGCGTGGCGCGATTTAAAAAGCCTCAAACAAGCCCTGCTGAATTTGCCAGCCCATAGCTAAAACCCAACAATTCCTGCTCTCTTCAAAGAAGCACGCGCCCATAAAAAAACCGCCCGAAGGCGGTTTTGGTCATCTGGATGATGCGTCTCGAAGAGAAGATCAAGCTCTAAAAAATAGAACCCTCAACCCCTTAAGCGTCAGTATCGAACCCAGCCTTGTGATATGCTGCGTTCAAATCACGCTCAGTTAAGATGGGCCTTTACTTCAAGCAGGCCCTTTTGCACGAAGTCGTGGCCGTGCTGTTGCATCTGCGAGCGCAAGATCACTTCCGCTGCCTTGACCGCTGCTTCAGCTGCAGCCGCACGCACATCAGAGGCGGCCTGCTCTTCGGCTTGGCGAATACGGCTTTCAGCCAATTCAGTTCGCCGACGCACAAATTCATCGAGTTTCTCTTCAGCTTCAAGACTGATGCGCTTGGCTTCAGATTTCGCTGTTTCAACGATATCGGACGCTTCTTTTTCAGCCTCCAACCGTTTGCGCTGATAATCTTCGAGCACCTGACGGGCTTCTTCCCGCAAGACCCGCGCCTCTTCCAATTCACGCGCGATTTGCTCGGACCGATGATCCAGCGCTTGAATTAGGCTCGAAAAGGCGCCCACTTTCCACAAGATCGCCATGAAACAGACGAAAGCGGCGGCAACCCAAAATTCGGCATCGAAATGCATGTATGCCTCCCTCAGCCTTTCATCACTTGCGCCACAGCCGCTGTCACATCCGGTGCTGCCGGTGTTTTACCGGTCAGATGATGGATGATATCAGCAGTCGCGGTCGCCGCAATTTCTGAAACATGTGTCATGGCCTGACGGCGCTGCTCAATGATTTGGGCCTCAGCCTTCGACAGACGCGCCGTTAAAGCGGCATCCACTTCACGGCGTTTCGCATCGCTCTGGATTTTCAGATCATCGCTGGTTTTAGCCGCAATCATCTGTGCGTTTTTCTTCGCGTCATCCAATGCTTTGGCATAGGCGGAAATCGAATTGTCGGTTTCCAACTTAAACGAATGCGCGGCATCCAGATCATCTTGCAAAATCTTGTTGCGCTTGGACAAAATGCCTTCCACACGCGGCAAGGCAATGCGCGACATCAAGATGTAGAGCGCCCCAAAAACCAGCACCAGCCAGATCAGCTGATTGGCAAAAGTCGTGTTATCAAAGGGCGGAAACGTCCCGCCACCATGATTGCCACCATGGGCCTCTGTACCAGTTTGAACGGGCTGTGCCATGATCGTCTCTCGGTTTGATAAAACCTGAAATAGCAACCCTGCCGCCGATGGGAGTGCGGGGCCAAACCCTACCCGCTCCAATCGGCCAACAGACGAAAAAGACCAAAAGCGGGGAAACCCCGCCTCTTCTTCTGCTTATTTGATCACGAAGAGCAGCAAAATCGCAACGAGGAAGGCGAAAATGCCAAGACCTTCAGCAAGCGCTGCACCGATGAAGGCGCGACCGAATTGGCCGTCAGCAGCGGAAGGGTTACGCAGAGCGCCCGACAAGAAATTGCCGAAAATGGCGCCCACGCCAACAGCGGCAATACCCATGCCGATTGCAGCCAGACCAGCGCCAATATATTTTGCGGAAACGGGATCCATGTTGTGCTCCTGTGAGATAAGGGATCAGTTAAAAGTTGCCAGCCACACTTAGTGACCTGGATGAAGCGCGTCGTTCAGATAGACGCAAGTGAGAATTGCAAAAACATAGGCTTGCAGCACGGCAACCAAAAGTTCCAGTGCGGTCAAAGCCACGGTCATCGCAAAAGGAAGAGGGGCCAAGAGTACCCAGCCACCCGCTGCCGCCAGCATTGTCACAAACCCGCCAAACACTTTCAGGGTGATATGGCCGGCAAGCATATTGGCGAACAAACGAACCGAGAGACTGATCGGACGCGACACAAAGGAGATCACCTCGATCATCACCAGCAAAGGC
>CAWUMW010000232.1:0-3702 GCA_963923415.1 uncultured Hyphomicrobiales bacterium
ATGACATAGGATGGAATATCTAATGACCAATCCTGTGGATCACGCGCTGCGTGCGCGCTGTGTCGGTCTTTCAACCGTCGATTATAGCGCCGCAACCGACGTTCTAACCGTTCAGCGGCTTTATCGGCGCTGACATAAGCGTCATGCGCCATGCCTTCGGCCTGTAGGGTCACGCCCGAGGATAGGTGCAAGGTGCAATCGGTGCGAAAGCCTGTCCCCTCCGGTTCGACAATCACATGGCCTGTGACGCCCCCTTCGTAAAAGCGGCGGATGGCATGGGAGAGCCGCTCGGTGATTTGTCCTCTGAGCGCTTCGCCCACATCAAGGTTTTTTCCTGAGACACGTAGAGCCATGCATCCTCTCCTTCTGCCAATGGGGACGCCGGTTGGCGGCCCTCAACCGCAACACCTCTTAGAGGTAAGGTTGCGCAAGGCGAGTGTCAACGCGCTCACCACCCATGCTTTGGTGGGATCGGGGCACGGATGATCAAACCACGCTCAAAATCTTTTTGTCGCGTATAAAAACAATAAAACTCACATATTATACATCTATAAAGTGATTGTTATTCATATTTAAAATTTATACCATAATTAAAATAAAAGAAGAAAAACAAAGCCACTCTATGCGACCACATAAAAAATAACACATCATGGTAAGATCTGCTTGGGCTAAGCGATGAAAAGTCATAAAGAGAAATCTGTTCTGCTTTATTAAGGCAGAGTGTCGATGGCGTGCGATGCGTGGGGAGCTGGCATGGGCCGATCTTTACACTGGGTTATAACCGGGGGCTTGCTGCTCTTAGGTCTGGCTGTGTTGGGCTTTTATTACGCGCCGGTCTCTGACCCGACCGATCTCAAGCCCACAGTGATCCGGCAGGGCGAGTTACGCTTGGTTGATTGTGCCCAACCGCAGCGCGTCATTCGGGAGTGGCAGTCTATTCAACTTCCTTATTGGGAGAAGCAAACCCACACAGTGTTAAAATGCTACCGGTTCAGAACCACGATAGCAGCAGACCATCTGCATGATGAGAACCAGATCACCAAATTATTGATTTACAATATGAGTAAGTTAAGCCGGATCTCGTTTAATGAGGTGGTGCTGGATGAAATTCGCCATTCCGATGAAACAGTTTATGTGAATGACAATCGGCCGCATGAGATTTATTTGCCAGCGGCTCTGCATCGCCCCCTCAATGAAATCAGTTATGAGGGGGTCACGCATCAACCCTTTTTGCATATCGGGACGGCGGTGGTGGGCACAGCGTCGTACACCGCACAAATTTATGCGCTGATTCAATTTTTATTTGGAACGATGTTTGATGGCATCAAAATGCTTTGTTTGATGTTGGGGTCATTTTTTCTTGCCTTCCGCGTGTTGTTCCCGCGCGAAAGCCTGATCGGTTTGGCTGGGGCCACTATGTTTTTTTGGGGCCTATATTATGGTTTGGCGACCATTATCGAATATCCTTCTGATTACCAATTGCCGATATTGGTGATCCAATATGCCTTGGCGGGTTTTTTCTGTTTTTCATTTACTGATTTCACTATGGAAATAGCAGAGCTCCCCAAGGGTCCGTTTCATATGCCGTTCCGCGTGGGGATGGGGGTGTTGGGTCCGCTTTTGATGCTGATTTATAACAATGGAGAGATTCTTGTATTTTTGAATACCTATTGGCTGTGTGGCTTGGTTTCCTATCTCAATTTCATGCTGTTTTATTGTGCGCTGTATGGCAATTTATTGGAAAAGCCTGAGGGGCGTTTATTGATGATGCAGGCTTTGGTGATGATTGTGGCTGTTACCCATGATTACACCATTTTAATTGGCTGGATGGGAGCGGTGCGGTCTTATTTTGATGCGCCGGGACTGCCTGATTTGTTGTTTGAAAATTATTATTTAACGCTTTATGCGGTGATGCTGGTGGTGTTGGTAAAATCAACCATTGTCATCAACCATTACCGCGCGGGTCGGCTTTATATGCAAAGCGAAGCAGGGCGGGTACAATCGGCTTTGCGGCAGAGCGAGCACCGATTGCGCGAGGTGATGCGCAAGCAATATGATATTCATAACATCAAACTCATTCAAATGGAGCGTGAGCGGTTGTTGATGGAGATTCATGACGGTGTTGGCTCGCAATTAATTTCCGGCATGTTACTGGCCAAAAAAGAAGGCTTGCCGAAAAAAACCGTATTGGAAATGATTCAAGGCTGCATCGATGATGTGCGAGTGATCATTGATTGCATTTCTTTAGCAGAACGTGCGGATGCGTTGGAGCTGTTTAAGAAATTATTGGATCGGCAACGGCCACGCTTAGCCTCACTTGGGATCGCTTTACATTATCAACCTGAGATTAGGCGCAAAGGGCAAAGTGAGATATCAGATGTCCAATGCTTGCATGCCAGCCGGATCATTCAGGAATGTGTGACCAATGCCATCAAACACGCCACATGCAATGAAATTTTGGTGGCGGTACGCCAATATAAAGATCATCTGTTAATCGTGGTGTGGGATAATGGCGGCGGGGTTGCCGAAGCCGATCTGTTGCAGTTCGGGCGTGGGTTAAAAAATATGCGCAAACGGAGCCGCTTGTTAGGGGGGCGCATTAAATTTCAAAACCGGGCGGGAGGCTTTGCCGTGACCCTGCATTTTCGGAACAGGCCGTTTGAGGCCGCTGCGTGAGAGCAGGCATTACGGATAAACGAGGCTGCTAATAACCGGACTGCGGAGCGACGCGCCTATAAAAAAACCCTCCAAACTGAGTTTGGAGGGCTTAAAGAGGATCAGTCAAGCGATGACTTAGGCTTTCTTTTTAGCCTTTTTCGCTGCTGGCTTTGCAGCGGCAACAGGCGCCGGAGCTGGAGCCATCGCTGCATCATAAAATTTATAAATGGCATAAACGCCAGCGCCCACGCCCAAGCCCACACCGGCAGTTGCCAGCGCCGTGGTTGAGGCCATTGTATTCCAGAAGATGATGGAGGCGGTGCCACCGCTGACGGCTGCAGCCCCGACTTCACGCACATCGCGTGCGGATTGCGCATTTGCTGTTCCCATCAATCCAAGACCGAGCAGAGCGGCCAGAGCGATCTTTTTCATCAGAAGAGACTCCTTAGGTTAAAATTGGTGACCAAAGTCTGGTAACACGCCTCTTTTTTGGGCGAACAATCCAGAGCTGTCAAATCTTTTATCAAAAACAACAATAAATGGTAAAAAAATACAGCGGACCTGTGGCCCGCTGTAAACTTTATTGGCGTTGGACTGTTTGTGTTTCAGGAGTTGTGCGGTCCATTAAACCGCTTCAGTTGCTTTCATCCGCCCCATAATATTGAGGGTGCTCAACACAGCCACCGCACCAATCGCCAGTTGCAGGCCAACGGCTTCCCAGCTGGCATTAACCAGCACAAGATCCAAACCGGGCGGAATGGCCAGATTGTGCAGGCTGATCCAGTCCATTTCCTGTAATTCCTGCATGCCGGCGCCGACAAAGCGCAATCCCATGATGAACAGAAATGCTGAAGTCAAAAGAAACACTGGCCGCAGTGGAAGATGCATAGCCAGCCATTGCATGGCAATAAACAGAATGGTCAACATCGTTGCAGCAACGATCAAACCCCCGATAAAGGGAACCGTATAGCCCCCAACCGTGCCGGCCAGAGCATGGAGAAATAAAACCGTTTCCGCGCCTTCACGAAACACTGCAAAAAACGA
>CAWUMW010000233.1:0-3702 GCA_963923415.1 uncultured Hyphomicrobiales bacterium
CAATCCCTAAACGGGCCACTTTGAACAAAATCCAATGCTGATCAAAAACAACGATGGTTCGAGAAGCAATGGATATGGAGCGTGCGATGAGGAATCGAACTCCAAAATTATGCTGAACTGCTCTGGACAAAGTCCAGCCGCAGGTCAGAAATAATACGAGAAGTCGGGGATTTTACGAATATGGAGCGGGTGAAGGGAATCGAACCCTCGTATTCAGCTTGGAAGGCTGCTGCTCTACCATTGAGCTACACCCGCATCATGCTCTTTGAAGAGCAATTTATGTGTTGCTACCTAAATAGGTCAAAGAAGTCAATGTAAGACCGCTACCGCAAAAATGAATAGGCAATACCTGCCTCTGCAGAGATAGATAGAAGATGAAGAGCAAATAGAGCAATAATCTGGATGATGCGCATAGAGCGTGCCTATAATATTAAAATCCGCACGTAATCACCAAGTTTAATAGTCTATCCAAACTACCAAAATATTAGAAGTTGCAATCCATTTTCCATAAAAGTCTATGGCCTACAACGCTGCGAATGCCCTAGGCAAACCCTGAACCAACTTCATTTGCAACTTGGCTTATCGACCATTCTCTTTTTTGAGCCTGCCACCGCGCAGAGTGGACTTTTCGCAATTTTTCAATTATATATACAATGTATATCCAAAAGGGAGCATCCGGTGCGTGCACAAGTATCGAAATGGGGCCATTCATTGGCATTGCGTATTCCGCAGGCCCTTGCGAAAGAACTGGCTATTACCGAAGGGCGCATGGTTGAATTAACGCTCGAGTCCGGCAGACTCATCGCCGAACCGATTGCCTCCCCCGTCTATGACATCCGCGCCCTTGTGGCCCAGATCAAACAAAAAGATGAGCCATTGGAAATCGACACGGGCGAACCACGTGGCCATGAAATCTGGTAAACCCTATTGCCCCGATGCCGGAGATATTATCTGGCTGGATTTTGCCCCCACAAAAGGGCATGAACAAACAGGCCGTCGCCCAGCATTGGTGCTGTCTCCGCGCATTTACAACGAAGCGCGGCGCATGTGCCTCGTTTGTCCGATCACCAGTACGGTGCGCGATTGGCCCTTTGAAACACGCTTGCCGGACAACATAGCCGTGCAAGGGGCTGTCATTGCAGACCAGATCCGTAACTTGTCATGGAGCGAACGCGGCGCAAAATTCGCCTGCACAACCGCAAGCGAAACACTTGCAGATGTGCGCGCAAAAATTAAAGCACTTGCAGGGATCGAATAAGCGCAAAGCGCGGTCTTAAACGCAAAGCGCGCCAGAGCTGATGCGAGGATCCTGAACAAAAAATGGTGGGGGAAGCAGGACTCGAACCTGCGAAGGCGTAGCCAGCGGATTTACAGTCCGCCCCCTTTGCCGCTCGGGACATTCCCCCATCCGCATCAGACCCCGGCCTACAAGTCTGACGTAACCCGTCCAAATTCCAAATAAGGAATGAGAGACTCCGATGCGCTTTAGAAAGCGATCGTGGGGCGCTTTATGGGAGGACGGGGGGCGAGTGTCAACTCGAAAAAGCACCCTGCCCTGAAAAACCCCATCCGGCCCGTCAAACCGGTCCTTGCATCCCCGCTCGGGCAGCGAAATAAGCCGATTTCTCGCTTTTACCGATAAAGCGCGCGCGCAAGCCAAGGCATCTTGCCAATCGCGCTCTAGAAATGGCATGAAAGTGGCGCTGAGTGCTAAACCATGAGGGGGCCAGCGCCCCTCGCCCGGAATGGACATAAAAGCGATGAAACAAGGATCATCCGGGTCGTCAGGCCACCCGCGAGCGCATCAAGCACGCGCGGGGCATGTCAAAGGCAAAAAGCCTTTTCATCCTCTCCAACAGCAGGGCGCAGTGCCTGCCACAAGAAGGGATGAACGGCGGGATGAGCGACGGGGTGAACGGCGGGGCGAACGTCCAGAGTCTGCGCTTGAGCCAGCCCGGCATGGTCGGTTGCTGCTCTACGGATTGCATGCGGTACAAGCAGCTTTAGCCAATCCCCGCCGCCAATGTTACCGCCTCTTCCTGACAGACAATGCGCGCGGCAAAATTGATCTGCACGCTCTGCCCGCGCGCTGCGAGGTCCAGTCCGTAAGACCCGAAGACCTGGATCGATTACTGGGTGCGGAGACAGTTCATCAAGGCTGTGTGGCGGAAGTAGATCCCTTAGCTGGCTTCGCATTGGAAGATTTAACAGCAGATGGAATTGTTCTGGTCCTCGATCAGGTCACCGACCCGCATAATGTCGGTGCCATTTTGCGCTCTGCAGCCGCTTTTGGTTTGAAAGCCCTGATCACGACAGAGCGGCACAGCCCGCAAATGACAGGCGTACTGGCCAAGACAGCCTCTGGTGGGTTGGAACATGTGCCGATCATTACAGTGGTCAATTTAGCACAGGCTTTGGTCAAATTGCGCGATCTCGGCTTCTGGACCATCGGCCTTGATTCGGAGGCTGATCAGGATTTTGGCTCTCTTCGGCTCACCCCACCGCTCGCTCTGGTTTTAGGCGCTGAAGGCAAAGGCCTGCGCCGCCTAACCCGTGAACGCTGCGATGTTCTGGCACGCCTCGATATGCCCGGCCCCATCAAAAGTTTAAATGTGTCCAATGCTGCGGTCGCATGTCTCTCAAAATTGGTATTATAAATCTAAACTTTTTCTCAGACAGCTCTGTTTGCTGCCAAAAAAACTCAAATCATAGGTAAATCAGCCCATTAAGTCGTTTTTGCAGCGCAAAACGATGCTTGCACCCAAAATACGGCACAAAAAATCCCCAAAATTCGCTCGATCACCTTTTGGTCCTTAGACCAAGGGAGGGGTTAACACTTTGCCTCTTAACCACAATCATGTCTTTTTACTTGTGTTTAGATTTAATACATCGCATGATCTGCTCGGTGCATCTGGGCAAAGGATGCAGAAAAACAATAAAAGACATCCCCTGTTACGGGATGAGGGAAGATTGAAACAGGTTTGCCTGCTGCAACGCCTCGCAACAGGCCACGGGCTTTTAAGGAGGATCGAATTTTAGGAGGAGAATCTCCCTAACCAAGCCTGTCATTCGGTTATTTGGCCGGACGATACGCTTGTTAATCCGTGTGTCTCGTTTCGTTGAGTTGTTCGCGACATTTGAACCAGCACAATCAATAAGGATATCCGCATGAGCACGACTGATATGACGCATGGCGCCGCCGCCCGCCCAATGACGGTTGAGGAACGACGGGTGATCGTCGCCTCCTCTCTTGGTACCGTTTTCGAATGGTATGATTTTTATCTTGCCGGCTCTTTGGCTGCCAACATTAACGCCAATTTCTTTTCTGGCGTGAATGAAACCGCAGGATTTATTTTCGTGCTTTTGAGCTTTGCGGCGGGCTTTGCTGTTCGTCCGTTTGGCGCGCTAGTATTTGGTCGGCTGGGTGATTTGATCGGCCGTAAATATACCTTCCTTGTCACCATGACCTTGATGGGGATTGCCACTTTCATTGTTGGTCTTTTGCCAACCTATAGTGCCATAGGCATTATTGCGCCGATTGCCTTTATTCTGTGCCGCTTGGTGCAAGGTTTGGCGCTTGGTGGTGAATATGGTGGCGCTGCAACCTATGTGGCGGAACATTCGCCGCAAGGACGGCGTGGTTTTTACACCTCCTGGATTCAAACCACCGCAACAGTCGGTTTGTTTGCCTCCCTCTTGGTG
>CAWUMW010000234.1:0-3700 GCA_963923415.1 uncultured Hyphomicrobiales bacterium
CATCAGACTACGAATCTGAGGGTCGGACGTTCGAATCGTTCCGGGCGCGCCATTTTTCTCTTGTCATCGTCTCCCGCAATTTTTGCCTTCCATGTCTGGTTTGACGTTTTTCCACAAAGCAAGCCTCCACAAAACATGGTCGCGCTTAAAGAGTCGCACGGTATCTTGAGAAACTGTATCCTGTGAACCTGCATCCTCAGTGCCTGTGCGCCAAAAATGTTGCGGCGCAGCATTCGCCTTTTTTCCGCTTGAAAAAAGGGCGGGGCGATGTTAGTGGTTATTAACCAACCGGTCGGTCAATAAATAAAAAAGATAGATCGATCAACACGACATCCCCTCTTGCCTTGGCCCATTTTTCTTGGCTCAGTCTGGGAGGGGATCGAGGAGAGGCGAAGAGGAACACAGAAATGGCGGAAGCTTTCATTTGTGATGCGGTGCGCACGCCGATAGGGCGCTATGGTGGCCGTCTCTCTGCAATTCGGGCCGATGATTTGGCAGCCATGCCCTTGAGCGCATTGATGGCGCGCAATCCTTCGGTGGATTGGACGCGCGTGGATGATTTAATTTATGGCTGCGCCAATCAAGCCGGCGAAGACAATCGCAATGTCGGGCGCATGGCGGTTTTATTGTCGGGTTTGCCGCTTGATGTACCGGGGACCACCGTGAACCGCTTATGTGGATCTGGCATGGATGCGGTTGGCATGGCGGCGCGGGCGATTCGGGCTGGCGAATGTGATTTGATGTTGGCGGGCGGTGTTGAAAGCATGAGCCGTGCGCCTTTTGTGATGCCCAAAGCAGACACAGCCTTTTCGCGCGCCAATGCTGTCTATGACACCACTATTGGTTGGCGTTTTACCAATCCGAAAATCAAAAGCCAGTATGGTAGCCATTCCATGCCGGAAACAGCGGATCATGTCGCCGCCGATTATCAGATCAATCGGGCCGATCAGGATGCTTTCGCCTTGCGTTCACAAGCCCGTTGGGCTGCTGCACAGGCTGCGGGTTTGTTTAAGGATGAAATTGCACCGATTCATCTGCCGCAGAAAAAAGGCGATCCGCTGGTCATTGATCAAGATGAGCATCCGCGCCCTGAAACAACGCTGGAACAGATGGCGAAACTCAAAGGGATTAACGGGCCAGATTACACGGTCACAGCGGGCAATGCATCGGGGGTCAATGACGGAGCGGCGGCCTTGATCATTGCGTCAGACACGATGGCCAAACAGCAAGGATTAACGCCACGGGCGCGGATTGTTGGCATGGCGGTTGTGGGACTGGAGCCGCGGGTGATGGGTTTTGGTCCTGCGCCAGCGGTTCGCAAATTATTGGCGCGCACAGGTTTGAGTCTGGAGCAGATGGATGTCATCGAACTCAATGAGGCCTTTGCTGCGCAAGCGCTTGCTGTGATGCGGGATCTCGGCTTGCCCGATGATGCGCCCCATGTGAACCCCAATGGCGGGGCGATTGCGCTGGGGCATCCTTTGGGCATGAGCGGGGCCCGCTTGATCACAACCGCGCTTTATCAATTGCATCGGCAAGGGGGACGCTATGGCTTATGCACGATGTGTATTGGCGTTGGGCAAGGCATTGCACTGATCATTGAACGCGTTTGAAAATTGTGGATCTGACAGATCGGGAGGGTCAACATGTATGCACAGATGGTGAAGACCGACAGTGATCGGGTTAAAACAACCCATGAAATGTCCGCCGAGGAACAAGCCTTTCAACAGCGGATTGATCGGGGCGAGAAAATCGAACCCAAAGATTATATGCCGGAAGGGTATCGCAAGACCTTGATCCGCCAGATTGGTCAACACGCCCATTCAGAAATTGTTGGCCAATTGCCTGAAGGCAATTGGATTACCCGGGCGCCCACCTTGGAACGCAAAGCGATTTTGTTAGCCAAAGTGCAAGATGAGGCGGGCCACGGTCTTTATCTTTATTGTGCGGCTGAAACCTTAGGCGTCAGTCGGGATGAATTGCTGGCCCTGCTGCATTCAGGCAAAATGAAATATTCATCGATTTTCAATTATCCAACCTTGAACTGGGCGGATATTGGTGCGGTGGGCTGGTTGGTTGATGGGGCGGCCATTATGAATCAAGTGCCGCTGCAACGCACCTCTTATGGTCCCTATAGCCGCGCGATGATCCGAATTTGCAAGGAAGAAAGTTTTCATCAACGTCAGGGCTATGACATCATGATGAAAATGGCACAAGGAACGCCGGAGCAAAAAGCAATGGCGCAGGATGCGCTCAACCGGTTTTGGTATCCATCTTTGATGATGTTTGGTCCTTCGGATAAAGACTCCGTGCATTCAGCACAATCCATGGCGTGGAAAATTAAAATCAACACCAATGATGAGTTGCGTCAGAAATTTGTCGACCAGACCGTGCCGCAAGCGCACTATCTTGGTCTGACGATTCCAGATGCGCAGTTGCAATGGAATGACGAGAAAAAAGGCTATGATTTTTCAGAGCCGGATTGGTCAGAATTTTTTGAAGTGCTGGCCGGAAACGGGCCCTGCAACAAAGAACGGTTGTCAGCGCGCGTATCGGCTTGGGAGGAGGGCGCTTGGTTCCGTGACGGTCTGATGGCCCATGCCAAAAAGGCGCAAGCACGGCAGGCGCGCCACGCGATTGCAGCAGAATAATTGCCAGCTGGGAGTGCATGCGTCACAGCACGCGTCATTCCCGATGAGGGAGGATTTCGAATGTCCAATGAATGGCCTTTATGGGAAATATTCATTCGCGGCCAGCATGGTCTCAATCATCGCCATGTTGGATCTTTGCATGCGCCCGATGCAGAATTAGCGATCAAACATGCGCGTGATGTCTATACCCGCCGCAATGAGGGCGTGAGTATTTGGGCGGTGCAGTCCCATCACATCACAGCATCAAGCCCATCGGATAAAGGGCCGTTGTTTGAACCTTCCAATGCCAAAGTCTATCGGCATCCGACCTTTTTCGATATTCCCGAAGAAGTGGGGCATATGTGATGACCGATCACGCATTGTTTGAACAGGATTGGTCTGAACAGGATCGGGCGGATCTGTTCGAATGTCTTGTGCGCATGGGTGATAATACATTGGTGCTGGGCCATCGAGTGTCGGAATGGTGTGGACATGCGCCGGTGCTCGAAGAAGATATTGCTTTGGCCAATACGGCTCTCGATTTGATCGGCCAGACTCAATTATGGTTGGGTTTAGCAGGCGAGGTTGAAGGCAAAGGGCGAACAGCCGATGCGCTGGCTTATCTGCGGGATGCGGCGCAGTTTCGCAATGTGTTGTTGGTTGAACGTCCCAATGGAGATTTTGGCCAAACCTTAATGCGGCAGTTTTTGTTTGATGCGTGGCATATTGAATTGCTGCGCGCGTTGGAACATTCAACCCTGCCAGCGATTGCCGAACGCGCCAAGAAAGCGGTCAAAGAAGTAGCCTATCATTTTGAGCGTTCGGCTGATTTGGTGATCCGTTTGGGGGATGGCACGGATGAAAGCCATCGGCGGATGCAAAAGGCGCTTGAAGATCAATGGTCTTATGCAAGCGAGTTTTTTGTCGTCGATCCATGCGATGAGCGCTTGGCAGCGAAAGGAATTGCCCCTTTGCCAACAACCCTCAAAAAGAATTGGGATCAGCATCTGCAAACGGTCTTGAGTGAGGCAACATTGAGCCTTCCAACTGCGGCCTATGTGCATAAAGGG
>CAWUMW010000235.1:0-3697 GCA_963923415.1 uncultured Hyphomicrobiales bacterium
TTATAGCGCAGGAGCAGGCTTAGGGGCTCCTCATCTTCAACAATCAGGATCGACGGTACCGACATGTTAAATCTATTTTTGTGTTAACTTGAGCGTGTATCAGACAGGTCGAGAGGCTTATAGGCACTATCGGGTCGTGGTCGATCGGCTACTATGGATTTCCCTGTCACAAGATAATGAATCGTCTCAGCAATATTGGTGGCGTGATCGCCAATCCGCTCAATATTCTTTGCGCAGAATAAGAGATGCGCACAAAATCCGATATTGCGCGGATCTTCCATCATATAGGTCAGCAGTTCACGAAAAAGCGAATTATAGAGATGATCAATTTCTTCGTCTTTGTTCCAGACGTCTAAGGCGGCTTGCACATCGCGTTGCAAATAGGCGTCAATAATCCGTTTTAACCGATCCAGTGCCAGATCGCTCATATGGACCACACCACTGACAATTTTCTGTGGCGCGAATTGACCGTTAATGGCCACCACGCGCTTGGCAATATTTTTAGACAAATCGCCAATGCGCTCTAAATCGGACGCGAGACGGATGGAGGATACAATCATGCGCAAATCAACGGCTAGGGGCTGGCGTTTGGCAATGGTCAGAATTGCTTTTTCCTCGATGTCCTTTTCCAACACATCAAGCCGTGAATCGGTTTCGATGACCCGTTGTGCAAGATCAGTATCACCACGAACCAATGATTTGATGGCGCTTGAGAGCATGGTCTCCGTCAAGCCGCCCATTTCTGCAATTTTGCGGCTGAGGGCCATGAGGTCTTCATCATAGGCTTTTACAATATGTTCGGACATGCGTTTCTCCCGGTGTCTGTTTGGTCTTAGCCAAAACGACCTGTAATATAATCTTGGGTGCGTTGATCATGGGGCGAGGTAAACATCTTGGCGGTTTCACCAAATTCGACCAATTCACCCAGATACATAAAAGCGGTATATTCCGACACACGGGCTGCTTGCTGCATATTGTGGGTTACAATCGCAATCGTGTAATCGGTTTTTAATTCGTCGATCAGTTCTTCAATTTTGGCGGTGGAAATTGGATCAAGCGCCGAACAGGGTTCATCAAACAAAATCACTTCGGGCCGAATAGCAACCGAACGCGCAATACAGAGCCGTTGTTGTTGTCCGCCAGACAAAGACAAACCATTTGCATTGAGTTTATCTTTCACTTCATTCCACAAGGCGGCTTTAATGAGAGCGGTTTCTATGCGTTCATCAAGCTCTGCTTTGCTGAGTTTTTCATAAAGGCGGATCCCGAAGGCGATATTGTCATAAATGGTCATCGGGAAGGGGGTCGGCTTTTGAAAGACCATGCCGATGCGCGAGCGCAACAGGTTGAGATCCTCATTGTGATTAAGAATATTACGGCCCTCAAACATCACTTCGCCTTCAGCCCGTTGGCCGGGATAAAGATCATACATTCGATTGAGCACACGTAATAAAGTGGATTTGCCACAGCCTGATGGGCCGATAAAGGCCGTGACTTCATTGGTGTAAAGCGGCAGCGAAATATTTTTAAGTGCTTGGGTCTCTCCATAATAAAACCGTAACGCGCGGACGCTGATCGTTTCGGCGCGTGCTTCACTTTGATGGCCTGAACCTGTTGAAACGGATGAATGGACACTGGTCATTTTTCAGTCCTCGTTGAGCCAAGTACGCGGGCAAAAATATTAAGCGAGAGTACGGTGAAGGTAATTAATAAGGCTCCCGCCCAAGCTAGCTTTTTCCAATTTGGATCGGGGTTGTTAATAAAATTATTGATAGTCACAGGAAGATTGGCGACAGAATTCGTCATATCAAGCGCCCAAAATTGATTATTAAGCACGGTAAATAAAAGGGGGGCTGTTTCTCCACTGACCCGCGCAACCGCCAACAGCAAGCCTGTTAATAATCCTGCGCGTGCAGCGCGATAAGCAACCTGACGAATGACCAGTGACCGCGGAAAACCCAGAGCCGCCGCGGCTTCCCGCAAAGGATTTGGAACAAGTAATAACATATCTTCGGTGGTGCGGACCACAACGGGGATAACAATCACGGCCAAAGCAAGTGCGCCTGCAAAGCCAGAGAATTTCCCCATCGGCACAACAACCGCGCCATAAACAAAAAGACCGATAATGATCGATGGTGCGGATAATAAAATATCATTGATAAAGCGAATAACGGTCGCTAGCTGTGTATGGCGACCATATTCAGCCATAAATGTGCCGGCCAATAATCCAATAGGCGCCCCCATGCCGACTCCTAAAACAGTCAGCATGAGTGATCCGACGATGGCATTTGCCAGACCTCCGCCTTGTGCATTAGGAGGGGGGGTCATCTCCGTCAGCAGAGCCCATGACAGACCTGGGACACCATTGATGATCAGGGTCATCAAGATCAAGACCAGCCAAGTTAAACCAAAAAGAGTTGCGCCATAACAAGCCGTCATTGCGATAAAATTTATCCGTTTGCGCTTGTTATAGAATGGGGGTGGGGTAAAGGGGGTCATGGTTATTTACCCTGCTTATGTTCAAGTTTTTTGAGCATTAAACGCGCGGCTGTCAGCACAATAAAGGTCAGGACAAATAGCAACAGGCCGAGCAAGATGAGCGCGGATTGATGCAGGCCACTGCTTTCGGCAAACTCGCTGGCAATGGCGGCGGAAATTGTCGTGGAGGGCGCAAAGAGCGAGGGTTGAATTTTAAAAGCATTACCGATCACAAATGTGACGGCCATGGTTTCACCTAAGGCTCGCCCCAAGGCTAGCATGACGCCGCCGATGACCCCAACACGCGTATAAGGAATAACGATATTCCACACCACTTCCCATGTCGTGCATCCTGCACCATAGGCGGCCTCTTTTAAAACCGGAGGTACTGTCGCAAACACATCACGCGAAATCGATGTGATGAACGGCAAAATCATGATAGCCAGAACCAAAGAGGCATTGAATAGGCTAAGATTGCTGGCCGGACCAGAAAACACTATATTCAGGACAGGAACATGTTCAAAGAGTTGAATTAAACCTGGCTCAATTGAATTGGCAAGATAGGGACCAAGCACAAAAAATCCCCACATGCCATAAATAATGGATGGAATTCCTGCCAACAATTCTACAGCAATGCTGACGGGACGACGCAGCTGGTGCGGGCAAAGTTCGGTGAGAAAGATGGCGATGCCTAAACCAACAGGAACAGCAATGAGCATAGCAATAAAAGATGAGACCAGCGTTCCATAGATAGGGCCTAAAGCGCCCAAGATCGGTTGCGGTTTGAGTGAGGGCGCCCAGCGGGCTGTGGTAATAAAATTTAAGCCATAGGCTTCAAGAGCCGGCCATGCACCTATGATCAATGAGAGAATAATTCCGCCCAGCAGCAGTAAAACCAAATAAGCAGCAAAGCGTGCCAAAGTTTCAAACAGTACATCACTGAGCTTCAATCGCCGTAAGACAGTTTGACGTGCTTGTGTGGATTGTTCGGTGGACTGCGTGAGCGAAGCGTGCGGTGCGGACATGAGGGCCACTATGTGATTGGATGGGGGCATGGAAAAATAGCCTTAATCATGTGTAACAGGCAAATTCCATCTGACTAAGGGGGGAAAGACGCTCTCCCCCCATTTATTCGCATCTTCAATTATTTTGATTTGATATCTTTAGTCCATGTCGCTTCGATCAGTTTAACAACGGAGTCTGGCATGGGAATATAGTC
>CAWUMW010000236.1:0-3694 GCA_963923415.1 uncultured Hyphomicrobiales bacterium
GCGCGGGAGTGGATCCCAGCATCCGTCTGGCCCGCTGAGACCGAGCGCAGGATTGATCAGTGGGGTGAGGCCCTGATGTCTGCGATCCGCAGTCGGGGGCATGGTGTGGGCGGGGTTGAGGACTTGTTGCGCGCTTATGCTTTGTCAACGCCTGAAGGCTTGGCCTTGATGGTTTTGGCTGAGGCCCTATTGCGTGTGCCTGATGATGCCACGGCTGAGCGGTTGATCGAGGACAAGTTAGGGCAAGGTGATTTTCTGCATCACGAAATCCAGTCCGATCATCTGATGGTGACGGCGTCAGCGTGGGCCTTGGGTTTGTCAGCGCGCATGATCCGACCCGGTGAAACACCCCACAGTTTGATTGGACAATTGGGCAAACGCATTGGTTTGCCTACCTTGCGAATTGCCGTGCGGCAGGCCATGCGCTTGCTTGGCCAACATTTTGTTTTGGGGCAATCGATTGAAGAAGCGTTGAAGCGTGCGGCCAGCCCTGAGGGGCAGCTGTTTCGCTATTCTTATGACATGTTGGGTGAGGGCGCGCGGACAATGGCCGATGCTCAGCATTATCGGGCGGCCTATCATCACGCCATTACGGTGATTGGACGGCAGGCAGGGGGGCGGCGCTTGCCGGATCGACCCGGCATTTCGGTCAAATTATCGGCGTTGCATCCGCGCTATGAGGCGACAGCACGGACTCAAATTTTGCAGGAGCTGTGCCCGATTGTGTTGGAGCTGGCGCGGGCGGCTCAATCGTTTGATTTGAATTTCACGATTGATGCGGAAGAAGCGGATCGGTTGGAATTGTCACTGGATGTCATCGGTCGTGTGCTGGCTGATCCGTCACTCGCAGGTTGGGACGGATTTGGTCTGGCGGTGCAGGCCTATCAAAAACGTGCTTTGGGCGTGATCGATTGGTGTGACACGCTTGCCACAGCATTGAATCGTCGTTTGATGGTGAGGCTTGTGAAAGGCGCCTATTGGGACACTGAAATTAAACGGGCGCAAGAACGCGGACTGGCAGATTATCCGGTGTTTACGCGTAAGGCGATGACGGATTTGAGCTATCAAATCTGTGCGCGGCGTCTCTTGGCAGCGCGCCCGCGTCTTTATCCGCAATTTGCAACCCATAATGCCTTGACTGTTGCCACCGTGATGGCGGAGGCGCAGGGATCCTACGGTTATGAGTTCCAGCGTTTGCATGGCATGGGTGAGACCCTATACCGACATTTATTAGAGACGCATCCGAAGCTGGCTTGTCGCACCTATGCGCCGGTCGGCGGCCATCGTGATTTGCTCGCTTATCTGGTGCGCCGCTTATTAGAAAACGGGGCTAATTCTTCGTTTGTATCGGTGGCCGCTGATCCGCATGTGCCGATCCAACAGGTGTTGCGGCGTCCAGCGCAGAGTGTGGGGGATGCGAGCCAAGCGCGTCATCGGCAATTGCCTTTACCTTTGGCGCTTTATGGTGATGCGCGGGTTAATTCCAAAGGGGTTGAATTTGGACATGCGGCCAGCTTGCAGGCTTTGCTACAAGATTTGAAAACCAACGCCGCGCACTTGTCCGCTGCTTATTCGGTGATTGAGGGACAGGCGCAAGCCGGAGCGGTTCGGCAGCTCTGCGCACCCTCTCATCGCGCGCATGTGGTCGGGCAGGCGCATGACGCTGATCAGCCGATGACAGCGCGCGCGATGCAGGTTGCAGCTGCCGGATTTCGAGCCTGGCAACGCCGCTCTGTGCATGAGCGCGCGGCCTGTTTGCGGCGGGCTGCTGACCAGTTTGAAGCGCAGCGCGGGGTCTTTCTCTCTTTGTTGCAGCAAGAAGCAGGCAAGACATTAGAGGATGCATTGGCCGAGCTCCGGGAAACAGTAGATTTTTGTCGATATTATGCACAGCAGGCCGAACAGATGATGGCGCATCCGCTCCTCTTGCCCGGACCAACTGGTGAGCGCAACACGCTTCACTGGCGTGCGCGTGGTGTCTTTGTGGCGATCAGTCCATGGAATTTTCCGTTGGCGATTTTTGTTGGCCAATGCGTGGCGGCTTTGGTAACGGGCAATTGTGTGGTGGCCAAACCTGCCGAGCAAACACCGCTGATTGCTTATGCCACTGTGCGACTTTTGCATGCGGCGGGGATTCCATCCGATGCTTTGCAATTGATTGTGGGGGATGGACAGGTCGGCGCGCAGTTGATCACGCATCCCGCATTGGCCGGTGTGGTCTTTACGGGCTCCACGCAAACTGCGCAAACCATCAACCGTAGTTTGGCGGCGCGTGCGGGCGCCATTGTGCCGCTCATTGCCGAAACCGGGGGCATCAATGTGATGCTGGTCGATGGGACAGCACTCAATGAGCAGGTCTGTGATGATGTCATGACATCCGCCTTTCGTTCCGCCGGGCAGCGCTGTTCGGCGTTACGGATTTTGTGTGTGCCGGAAGAGACAGCCGACGCCTTGATCACGATGCTCATCGGTGCCGCGCAAACCTTGCGCTGTGGCGATCCAACAGATCTGCGCACGCATATTGGACCTGTGATTGATCAAGAAGCGCAGCATAAGATCGAGGCGCAGATCAAGATCTTGCATCAGCAAGCGCGCTGCTTATGGGCTGGACAGGCGCCGGACAGGGGGAGTTTCGTTGCGCCGCATCTGTTTGAGATTTCCAAACTGGATCTGTTGCCAGAGGAAGTGTTTGGACCGGTTTTGCAAATATATCGCTATTCGTCGAAGGCTTTGGCGCCTTTACTCGATCAGATTGAAGCCTTGGGCTATGGTCTGACATTGGGCGTGCATTCACGCATTGATCATGTGATCGATCAGGTCACCGCGCATCTGCGAATAGGTAATTGCTACATCAACCGCAACATGATCGGTGCGGTGGTCGGCACTCAGCCTTTCGGTGGATCAGGCCTATCCGGCACAGGCCCTAAAGCAGGGGGGCCACATTATCTTGCCCGCTTCATGAGCGAACAAACCCTGACCATCAATACCGCTGCAGCCGGAGGCAATGCCGATTTATTATTGGTGGCGGATGATGGATGAGCTGATCCGTGTGACAGCACGGGCCTGTGCAGGCGCAATCACATCCTCTATGCATCGCGCTCACTGAATCCTGTGCAGTTGCGAGGACTTCTTGCATTGCACAAATCATTCCATGCCTTTGGTCTTAGTCCTTAGGGATGAGACTTGATCTGCGACCTATTGATCATGGACGGGGCGCGCTGTTGTGTGGTGTAAGATTGCTGTCCGGCCATCGGTTGTCATTGATCATCTGAGGCCAACACCTATCACAAGGGCGCGCGTTTAGTGTCTATGATCAAGGGAGAAACCGATGATAGATCCAGTCATCATCAAAATTCAGAATAATCCAAAATATAAAGAGCTTCATCAAAAACGTCATAACTTTGGGATGTTGCTGACGATCCTGATGTTGGTTGTGTATTACGGCTATATTGCCTTGATTGCATTTGATAAGGCCTTTCTGGCTAAGCCGATTGGCAATGGAGTCACTACGCTGGGCGTGCCGATTGGCATGGGCGTGATTGTGTTTACCATTTTGATTACGGGCATTTATGTGCGCCGGGCCAATAATGAATATGATGCCTTGACGGCTGAAATTTTGAAGGAAGCCACCAAATGAGAAAACATATTTTCTTTGGGATCTCATCGGCTGCTCTGCTGATGTCTGAACTGGCTT
>CAWUMW010000237.1:0-3681 GCA_963923415.1 uncultured Hyphomicrobiales bacterium
GTGGTAAAGCCGAGAATTTCAACTTTCACACCGCAACGTTCTAAGGTGCGTGCCAGAATATCGGCACAGGTCGCGGCCACCGTAATCGGCCGACCGCGCATGGATCCAGAATTATCAATCAGCAGGCTGACAACCGTGTCGCGGAAATTGGTGTCTTGCTCGCGCTTGAAGGAGAGCGGTTGTTGCGGATCAATGACGATGCGTGTCAGGCGAGCAGGATCAAGCTGGCCTTCTTCGAGATCAAATTCCCAAGCGCGATTTTGCTGCGCCATCAAACGCCGCTGGAGGCGATTGGCCAGACGCGCCACCACGCCTTGCAAATGCGAGAGTTGCTTGTCGAGATAGGCGCGCAACCGCGCTAATTCTTCCGCATCGCATAGATCTTCGGCGAGAATGATCTCGTCAAATTTGGTTGAGAAGATTTTATAATCTGTGTTGGCGCGTTTGCTGTCGAGGGGAGCGGGCGGGCGCGCAGGCTCCGCGCTCTCATCGCCTTCCGCATCCTCCATGTCTTCGGGCATTTCGCCAGAGGGCGCGTCTGGGGCATCCTGCATGCCGTCTTGCATCTCGTCGGAGGCTTCTTCAGAGCGTTGCATCTGATCGCTGTCAGCGCTCGATTCTTCGGTGCTTTCGCCGTCTTCGCTGTTTTGGTTGTTGTCGTCCGGATTCTCGTCTTGATCCTCTTGATTGTCGTCTTGATCAAGGGCGCTTTCATCCGTCAAAGCCAGATGGCTGAGCATTTCGCGCAAGAGCTTGCCAAAATGCTGCTGATTTTCAATCAGCTGATCCATTTTATCGAGATCGGCACCGATCTTGGATTCAATATGATCACGCCACAGTTTCACAAGTCCTTGTGCCGCAGGCGGCGGGGCCATGCCGGTGAGCCGCTCGCGCACAATCATCGCCAAGGCATCGGCTAAGGGTGCATCGGCCTGTTCGGTGATCTCGTGATAATTGCCGCGATGATATTTATCCTCAAGCATCGCGCCGATATTACCCGCCACGCCCTGCATGCGGCGTGATCCAATTGACTCAACGCGGGCTTGTTCCATCGCATCAAACACCGCCCGCGCCTCATCGCCCGGCGGGGTTAATTTGCGATGCAGGCTTTGGTCATGGCAAGCCAGCCGCAAGGCCATGGAATCAGAATAGCCGCGCATGATGGCCGCATCCTGCGGCGACAGACGACGCGGCGGTTCAGGCAAGCGCGCACGATCGTCAACCAGTGAGGGTTTGTCTGAGGAAAAGCTCACTTCGAGATCGGGCCGTCGGGCCAAAGCGCGCATCGCCATGCCCACCGCCCGCTTGAACGGTTCGGTGGGGGCTTCTTTGGGTTGTGCGGGCTTGCGATTGCTTGACGACATGGCAGGCTGTGCGGGGTCCGAAACGGGCAGCAGGGAAAAAACGGATCAGCTTAACTCAACGCAACATTAACCGCGCTTTCGGGCAATTCGACCCCAAAACTACGTTGGTAAAATTCAGCCACCAAAGTGCGTTCCAGCTCATCGCATTTGTTGAGGAAGGTCAGCCGGAAGGCCATGCCGATATCTTTGAAAATATCCGCATTTTCTGCCCACGTAATCACGGTTCGCGGGCTCATCACGGTGGACAGATCGCCATTGATAAAGGCATTGCGGGTGAGATCCGCCACGCGCACCATCCGGTTGACAATATCGCGGCCTTCTTTGCCTTTGTAATGCTTGGCCTTGGCGAGCACGATATCCACTTCTTTGTCATGCGGCAGATAATTCAAGGTGGCGACAATCGACCAGCGGTCCATTTGCCCCTGATTGATCTGCTGTGTGCCGTGATAAAGACCCGATGTGTCGCCCAATCCAACCGTATTGGCTGTGGCGAACAGGCGGAAGGCCGGATGCGGGCGGATCACGCGCCGCTGATCCAGCAAAGTCAGCTTGCCGGATAATTCCAATACGCGCTGGATCACGAACATCACATCCGGGCGACCTGCGTCATATTCATCAAACACCAGAGCGATATTGTTTTGCAGCGCCCATGGCAAAATCCCGTCCTTGAATTCGGTGACTTGCTTGCCGTCTTTGAGCACAATGGCGTCCTTGCCAACCAGATCAATCCGCGACACATGGCTGTCCAGATTAACGCGCACGCACGGCCAGTTGAGGCGGGCCGCCACTTGTTCGATATGGGTCGATTTACCAGTGCCGTGATAGCCGGTGATCATCACGCGGCGATTATGGGCAAAACCAGCCAGAATGGCCAAAGTGGTGGCTGGGTCAAACAGGTAGTCTGGGTCAAGATCGGGGACATTATCACCCGGCTTGGAATAGGCCGGTACCATCATGTCACTGTCAATTCCAAACAATTTACGCACTGAAACCGTTGTATCAGGCATCACCGCGCCTGTTTCATTCACCGCCAGCATAAAAACCTCATCTTCCCTCATTTTGAGCCGCGGTTGCACCGCAGGCCCCCATTCTGTCAGCTTAGGGGCATGACGGCCATCAGGCAATGCACCCCGTGCTTAAAAAACAGCTCCTCTGACCCGCCTGTGCGGCGCAGCTAAGGCATTCAAAAAGCAAAAACACCGGGATGTCAGGCGTCAGGCCAAACCCGAGGCTTTGAGCGTATTATAGGCATCAATGATCTCGCGCAGCTGGTCCTCGGTGGCGCGGTCGCCGCCATTCACATCCGGATGCAGCTGTTTGACCAAAGATTTGAAGCGGGTTTTGATGGACTCCGCATCGGCCGTCTCATCCAAACCCAGCCGTTCCAGTGCTTTGAGCGCCAACGGCCCCCAAGCCGGGCGGCGCGGCGCTTCGGCAGCCGCTTTGCGGGTTTTGGGGCCATCGCCGCCAAATAAATCAAAGACATCGCTGGCCGCTTGATCGGGCCGGACGCGCGCATGCCCGCCGCGTGAATTGGTGCCCATCGACCATGTGGGGCGATGTCCCACCACCGAGTCCTTTTGATAGCGCGCGATGGCGTCATCGCTCATGCCAACAAAATAATTATAGGTTTGGTTATAGGCTTTGACATGGTCGAGGCAGAAATTCCAATATTGACCCTCGCTGGAGCGCCCTTTCGGGGCGCGATAATCCCCGGCTTTGGTGCAGCCAGCATGGTCGCAGCCGCGCGGACGGGCGGTAGACACCTCTTCCGCTTTGCGACGGGTTCTGATTTTATCAAACAGGGGCGAGTTCAAATCCATGGTCCCTTCATAAGAAAGCTGGCAGTTCGCCGCAAGTCGCGGATGGAGAAAAATTTTCATCAAACAGGCCGCAGCAGACTGCGCCATAGGAACTAAAAATCCGGCCATCAGGCCGCAAAAAGAGATAAAAACCGCTAAATTTGAAGGAATTTCAACAAATGAATGTCAAAAAACAGATCGAAGACAAGCTCATCCACGCTTTTGCACCGGCGATGCTGGAGGTGGTGGACGAATCGGACAAGCATCATGGGCATGGCGGCTGGCGGGAAGGGGGAAATACGCATTTTCGCGTCCGGATCAGCGCCGCAGCCTTTGCGGGTAAAAGCCGGATCGATATCCATCGTCTGATTAACCAAACGCTGGAGGCCGAACTCAAGGCGGGTGTGCATGCCTTGGCTATCGAGGCCAAAGCCCAATCTTAAACTAAGTCCAGTTTTTAAGTCCCGTCTTGGAGACTTCGACCCCGTAGGGTGCTGCCAAAAGCCAAGCGCCAA
>CAWUMW010000238.1:0-3663 GCA_963923415.1 uncultured Hyphomicrobiales bacterium
TCACTTATGTGCCTTTGCCAGAGCCTGATCGAGATCATCAAATAGATCGCCGACATCTTCGATCCCCGCGGACAGACGCAGTAAATCAGGCGGACAGGGCGTATCCGGCCCTTCGATGGAAGCGCGGTGTTCGATCAAACTTTCAACCCCACCCAATGAGGTGGCGCGTTTCCATAAATTCACCGCAGCGGCCGTATCAATAGCGGCTTGTTCCCCACCCTTGACCCGAATGGACAGCATATGTCCAAAACCACCCACCATTTGTTTGCAGGCCAGAGCATATTGAGGATGCGTTGGTAAACCGGGATATAAAACCTCCACAACATGCGGATGATGACTGAACCGTTGCGCAAGATCCAAAGCGGATTTTGAGGCTTCGCGCACTCGTAAATCCAATGTGCGCATGCCGCGCATCAGCAAAAAGGCCTCGAAAGGTCCGAGTACCGCGCCGAGATTTTTACGGTTCGAAACAATGCGGCTCCAAAACGGACTGAGATCAGATGTTGCCAACACACCCGCGACCACATCGGAATGACCATTGAGCGCTTTGGTGCCAGCATGCATGACAATATCGGCACCCCATTTCAAAGGCTGTGAAAACACCGGCGTGGCAACGGTTGAATCAACAGCCAATTTAGCATCGACCGCATGCGCCCATTCCGCTGCCGTTTCAATATCCGTCAAAGTCCATAAAGGATTGCTCGGTGTTTCAATCCAAACCAATTTAGTCCGGCCGGGTTTTAATCCAGCACGAATGGACTCGATCTGAGTCATATCAACAAAACTGACGTCCAATCCCCAATGTTTGGCGTCGGTCATCAACCAGTTACGCAAAGCCCAATACATGACCTGCGGAGCAACCACATGATCGCCGGGCTTAAGGGCCATAAAAACACTGGTTGCTGCCGCCATGCCGGACGAAAAAAGCATGGCCTGTGCGGCCTCCTCCCACATCGCAAGAACGGCCTCGGCCTCCCGCACGGTTTCATTGTCGGGACGCCCATAAATAAAGCCAGAGGAATATCCATTGTCAGGATCGCGGATAAAGGTTGTTGACACATGGATGGGGGGCACCACGGCTTTGGTTTTCGAGTCAATCTTTCCCATGGCTTGGACGGAAAGCGAGCGCTTGCTCCATTTGGACTTTGTCTGCTTGTCTGCCATTTGATCCTCACACTTCAAAACCGCGCCTCTCTTCATGCACGCAAGCCCTGATAAAGAGCAAGCACCAAAATCATCATGGCTGCCGTGTGCTGACAACCACCGCGCTTTCACCTCTCTTTTTCAGCTGCAGCGGGCTCGATAAACCCTGCAATTACCAACATGAACGCTCGAGCCTTTGACTCCAGACCCCCCATGTGAAATCCCAATAAGGCACCCATTGATACCGGCATCTGTGATGGGGATGATGGGAATGAGAATGCTCCCACCCATAATCATGATCGGGCGCCCGATGGTGCCCGTGTGAAGGGGGAGACCGATAGGGCGTAGGCCCGGCTCTATGACGCTCGCCGTGATCATTCCAAGCAAAAGCTGCGGAATTGAATAAAATCAGGCCAAAACCAACCCAAATTCCAAGCTTGAACGGTAAAATTTTGACTTTTTGCAAGATCTGTTTGGTTCCCATGACAGCACTCCTGATCCGGAACGTTGAAAAAAGCAGAGGCATTCAACAAGAAGGGACAGATTTCATCCTGCGCCCATACGCGTGAATCCCTGCTGAGGCTGTCGTTCAGTTTCTGTTGGGGAAGCAAGGGACGCGCTGATCGCAGGATTTTTAACGCGCAGCGGGGTGACAGGATCAGGGGCGCTCTGCTATAGAAACCGTCATCTTTTGGACGGTTTTGCTGACGGAACCCGCTATGCAACCTTTTACCTCTCTGACGGGTGTCGCCGCACCCATGAAAATCACCAATGTCGATACCGACATGATTATTCCGAAACAATATTTGAAAACCATCAAACGGACGGGATTAGGCACTGGCCTGTTTGCAGAAATGCGCTTCAACGAAGATGGCAGCGAGAACAAGGATTTTGTGCTCAACCAGCCCGCTTATCGCAAGGCACAGATTTTGGTCGCGGGTGATAATTTCGGCTGCGGCTCATCCCGCGAACATGCGCCCTGGGCTTTGCTTGATTTCGGGATCCGCTGCGTCATTTCAACGTCTTTTGCCGATATTTTCTATAATAACTGCTTCAAAAACGGCATTTTGCCGATCAAAGTCACATCTGAGCAACTCGATCAGCTGATGGATGAAGCGACTCGGGGCGCCAATGCGACTTTGACCGTGGATTTGACTGCGCAGGAAATTCACACCTCTGATGGTCAGGTTGTGCATTTTGATATCGACAGTTTCCGCAAACATTGCCTGTTAAACGGTCTCGACGATATTGGCTTGACCATGGAAAAAGCATCCTCCATCGATACATTCGAAAGCAAGGCTGCTGCCGACCGCCCTTGGCTCTGAGTGTTTTTTCTCAGCCGCACCATCCCGCGCCCCCAAGCAAAAGAGGGGCAAAACCCGTTGACTAACAGGAGTATTCCGCATGGCATCTTTTAATCTTTTGCTGCTGCCGGGTGACGGAATCGGCGTTGAAGTGATGGGCGAGGTCAAAAAAATCCTCGATTTCATGACCAAAACGGGGATGGCCAAATTTGAAACCGAAACCGATCTGGTCGGGGGCGCTGCCTATGACGCGCATAAAAAAGCCATTACCGATCACGCGGTGAAGCTGGCTGGAGAAGCCGATGCGGTGTTATTTGGCGCCGTTGGCGGGCCACAATGGGATTCTGTTCCTTATGATCAGCGGCCCGAAGCTGGTTTGCTGCGCCTGCGCAAAGATCTAGAAATGTTTGCCAATCTGCGTCCGGCTATTTGCTATCCGGCTTTGGCGGCGGCCTCCTCCCTCAAGCACGAGATTGTCGAAGGTCTCGATATCATGATCGTGCGTGAATTGACGGGCGGGGTTTATTTCGGCGAGCCGAAAGAAATCGTCACATTGGAAAACGGTGAAAAACGCGGTGTCGATACGCAGGTTTACACCACCCATGAAATTGAGCGGATCGGGCGTGTGGCGTTCGAGCTGGCGCGCAAGCGCGGCAACAAAGTGACCTCGTCCGAAAAGCGCAATGTGATGAAATCCGGGTTGCTGTGGAATCAGGTCATCACCGATCTGCACAAACGCGAATATTCGGACGTGGTGCTGGACCATATGCTGGCGGATGCTTTGGGCATGCAACTCGTGCGGTGGCCCAAACAATTTGATGTGATCGTTACCGACAATCTGTTCGGCGATATGTTGTCGGATGTGGCCTCCATGCTAACCGGTTCGCTGGGCATGTTGCCTTCGGCCTCTATGGGGATCGCCGATGCCAAAACCGGCAAGCGCAAATCCATGTATGAGCCGGTGCATGGCTCAGCCCCCGATATTGCGGGTAAAGGACTGGCTAATCCCATCGCCATGATCGGGTCTTTTGCCATGGCGCTGCGTTATTCGCTTGGCCTGGCAGATGCAGCGGATCTCGTGGAAAAAGCCATCGCCGATGTCTTGAATAGCGGCTTGCGGACCAAGGACATTGCTGGACCGGGCGTCAATGCAATCTCCACCACCGAAATGGGTGATGCAGTCTTGCAGACGATCCAAAAATTGGCACGGTAATTT
>CAWUMW010000239.1:0-3663 GCA_963923415.1 uncultured Hyphomicrobiales bacterium
CGGTTTGACGAATTTATCGCTTTCAACCTCAAAAAGTCAGGATCTGTTTCTTTATAATCTTCATTAACAGGATCATCTTTAAATTCGGGATCTTTCATCAATCCACCGATCACATCAACCCGAAATCCATCCACACCGCGATCAAGCCAAAACCGCATCACGTCATAAATGGCAGCACGAACATGCGGATTGCGCCAATTTAAATCTGGCTGCTCCGGCAAAAATGAATGCATGTAATATTGGCCACTGGCTTCATCATATTGCCATGCAGGCCCACCCGACAAACTCCACCAATTATTTGGCACGCCCCCATCCGGAGCGGGATCGTGCCAAATGTACCAATCCCGTTTAGGAGCCTGTTTTGAACCAATCGACTGCTTGAACCAAGGGTGCTGATTGGATGTATGATTAGGCACGAGATCAATCAACAGCCGCATCTGATTTGCGTGCAACGCATCACGCAACCGATCAAAATCTTGTATACTCCCAAAGCGCGGGTCTACATCGCAATAATCAGCGACATCATAGCCAAAATCAGCCATCGGCGATGGGTAAAAGGGCGTAATCCAGATTGCATCAATGCCTAATGTTTTTAGATAAGGCACACGCTTGATGATCCCACCTAAATCACCAATTCCATCATTGTTACTGTCTTGGAAGGAACGAATATAGATTTGATAAACGGTAGACGATTGCCACCACGGCTTGTGTTGTTCAAGTGCCATTTTACGATCCTTCCTTCGACAAACGAGGAGAACGAAAACCGAGCCGCTTCAACCCGGCTTGGACGTCCGGACAAGCCATCATCAGAGACCACATGAGCCCAGTACGTTCATTTTCAATCATGACCACAATTGGCCCTTGATCAATGGCGAGAGTTGATTGCGCATACCAATCACGCTCCAGACAAAAGGCATCGACAAATCCTCGATCAGACCAGATCCGATCTTGCGGCAATTGCATCAATCGATGCAGCACTGCCATCGCCGCGTCCGGCACATAGGGCATTGAAGACAATGCCGCGGTTGGCGATATAATCCCAAAATCATTATCAGGGGCATGTTGATTATAGCCGCGATCATCATCACTGGCTGTCATCCCCCAACAATCAGCAGCATAGCCTTTAAACCCATTCGGATTGATCCGTGCATGTGCTTGCTGGATCAAGGCATGCGCTTTGTTTTGTAAAAAATAATCCGCATAGGAATCCGTCAAACCGCGCGGATCGATCCCTAGAAAAGAATAATGAGCAAAACACATTTGCCCGCCATAATCTGGGCCAAGCGGCAAAGGAATATCATAAAAGGATCGACCATTGCGGAAGGTTGGACTGCCCACCCAGCATTGGTCATAAACAGACCTCTTGATTGGAAATGTCGGCGACCCTGCAGCAAGAATATATGTAATGAGGCATTCATCCCATCCAATGATTGGAAAATTCATGATCCAGTCTTGGTCTTTGCTCCAATGCCAATAAAGCGTATCGGCACTTTCGCGTGTGTACCACGCCCATTCGACCGCTAACCACAACACTGAGATCCGATCTCGCAAGGCCGTTTCTTGCATCGAACGCGCGCTAAAATATTGCCGCGCCGCCAATAAGCCGGCCATTAAAAAGGCGGTTTCAACCAAATCGCCGCCATTATCCTTGGAGGTCATGGGAATGGTGCGGCCTGTCCGACCATCCAGAAAATGCGGGAAAACCCCATGGAAGCGATCCGCCTGCTCTAAAAAAGCAAGGATCGTTTCAAGCCGATCAAGCACATCGGAACGAGCCAGCCAGCCACGCTCAATCCCAACCAGAAGGGCCATGATCCCAAAGCCAGAACCGCCGACCGCGACCGCCTCTGGCCCCTGCGCTCCGGGCAGGCTGCGATCAAATGCCATACCGCTGACCGGATGGGCAAATTCCCAGAAATATCGCAGCGTCTCACGCTGGACATGGTCCAGCAATTGGTGATCGGTGCGGCTTCGGACAGACATGTCTCTCCTCACAGGCTGGCATGGCGGTGAAAAAGATGGTGACTCACTCCCCGCCTCCACGCATACTCCATTAAAGCACAAACGAACCGGGAAAAGCCATTGTCTTCTCACCTATCCCCCGAAACCCAATTGGCCACTCTCAGCCTGAGAGAAAAGATCGGCCAATTGAATATGCTCTCCCCCATGAAACCATCGCTGGAGGAGAGTTTAGCCGATATTCTTCCGCGGATCCGACAGGGCGAGGTCGGCAGCCTTCTGAATTTGCATGGCCGCGATGTGATTGCGCCCATCCAAAAAATTGCCCTGGAAGAAAGCCCTTCAAAAATCCCCTTACTTTTTTGCTTTGATGTGCTGCATGGATACCGCTCCATCGTGCCGAACCCCTTGGGGGAAGCGTCGGCTTTCGATCCTCATCTCTGGCAAAAGACGGCCGCCTTGGCGGCCCGCGAAACCAGTCAGGACGGCATCGCTTTGACGTTTGCGCCAATGCTGGATGTTGCACGGGATCCGCGTTGGGGGCGGATGGCTGAATGTGCGGGTGAAGATCCCTTTGTCACAATCCTGTATGCACAGGCAAAGGTCCGCGGCTTTCAACAAGGAGCATCCTTGCTGGCTGGCAAAGCAAGCCGCGACCATACGCTCTTAGCTCAAGATCAGGTGGTTGCGGCATGCGCCAAGCATTTTGTTGCCTATGGAGCGGTTCGGGCTGGATTGGATTACAGTTCGGTCGATATTTCTGAGCAGCATCTGCATGAAGTCTATCTTCCGCCCTTTAGAGCGGCCATTGAAGCAGGCGTTGCCTCTCTCATGCCCGCCTTTGTGGATCTCGGCGGCCTGCCTATGAGCGCTCATCCCTATCTGTTAACCGAATTGGCCCGTAAAAAATGGGGCTTTGACGGGGTGTTTATCAGCGATTATGCCGCCGTCGCCGAACTCGTTCCGCATGGCATGGCCGCTGATATAGCAGAGGCTGCAGCCTATGCGCTCAAAGCGGGCATGGATATTGACATGGTGGCAGATGCCTTTACCAAAGGCTTGCCCGAAGCCTTAGCGAGAGGGCTGGTCCACGTCGCAGATATTGATGCGGCCGTCTTGCGCGTCTTGCGTCTCAAACACAAATTAGGATTGTTTGACGATCCCTACAGACTGGGCGGTCAAGCGGCCCGCCCGATTGAAATCAGCACGCAAGATCGCGCGCTTGCCTTTGAATCAGCAAGCAAAGCACCTGTTCTGTTAAAAAATGAACAGAAGCATTTACCGCTCTCAGCAACGGGGGGCTCGATTGTGGTGATCACCGCTATTGAGCCAGAACAAGGCACGATGATTGGCCCATGGAATGCTGTGGGGGAACCTGCTGATGTCATGCCTTTGCATCAAGCGTTACACCATGCCTTGCCTGAACGCAGCATCAGCACACTGGGACTTGAGTGCCTGGATACCCTCACCGATGTGCAACTAAGCCGTGCAGTCCAAGCTGCCCAAGAGGCTGAAACCATCTTACTTTGGTTGGGGGAAACGCCTGATCTCAGTGGCGAGGCCGGCAGCCGATTAGAGCCCGTGATCCCTAAAGGACAGCAACGCCTCTTTGAAGCCCTTCAAGCGCTTGGCAAACCGCTGATCCTTTTATTATGTACTGGACGCCCTTTAATTTCGCCTGAAATATTAAACGCCTGCCCGACT
>CAWUMW010000240.1:0-3661 GCA_963923415.1 uncultured Hyphomicrobiales bacterium
GATGATTGCCACGTTGCCGATTTCAGCGGGGCCTGCCTTGGTCTTTTTGGGTCTTGATCATGGACCAGATTTTTTAGCGAAAAGCGCCGTTGTCGCGCTGGTAACCAATGGCGCCAATGCAGTGTTTGTCATGGTCTATGCGTTGCTTGCTCAAAATCATCGTTTAATGGCGAGTTTGGGCGGGGCGATGGCGGCTTGGTTTTTGCAAATCGGGCTGGCGCATTGGGTGGAGTGGAGCTTGGGCACCGCCATGCTTGCCAATATCACTGCTTATGGTCTGGCCTTTTGGGGGGTGCGGCATTTGCCACTGGTGGAAACAGTGCCTGTGCGGCGGCGCAAGCTGTGGGAAATTCCCATGCGCGCCTTGATGGTCGGCGCCTTGGTTGGCTTTGTTATGATTGCTGGATATGTCTTGGGGCCGGAAGCGGCGGGCTATGCGGCACCGTTCCCCATTGTTTTGAGTAGTTTGGTGTTGATTTTGCATCCACGCATTGGTGGGCGCGCGGCAGCGCGCACCTTGTCTTTAACCTTGTCGGGACTGGTTGGTTTTGGCTTGGGACTGGTTCTGCTGCATGAAAGTCTAGCCTATTTGGGGGTCATTCATGGGCTTTGGTTGGCCTTGGTTTTTTGTCTGCTGTGGAATGCAGGTTTGATTATTGTGCGGACCCGCAAAAGCCGTCGCTCCACCTTAGGTGCGGATTGCACAAGCGGCTGAAACAGGCTTTGATGGGATCTCAGCGAAATCGCAGGATGAGGATTGGGGAATGAGCGAAACGACATCCTTTGTGCAGGTCGTCCAAGACGGGCCTTTGGCGCTTGTGTTGATTGACAATCCGCCCGTCAATGCCACCAGCGCTGCGGTGCGGGCCCAAGTGATGCAAATTGTCGATCGGCTCGATCATGATCCGACCGTTGCGGCGCTGGTGATTGCCGGGGAAGGGCGCACCTTTGTGGCCGGGGCTGATATTCGCGAATTCAACCAGCCATCGAAAGACCCGCAATTGCGCGATGTTGTGCAACGCATTGAATCGTGCAGCAAGCCGGTTGTGGCGGCATTGCATGGTACGGCGTTAGGGGGCGGATGCGAGATCGCTTTAGCCTGTCATGCCCGGGTTATGGATCGGCAGGGTATGATTGGATTGCCGGAAGTGAAATTGGGTCTGCTGCCCGGCGCGGGCGGCACACAGCGCCTACCGCGTCTGATTGGGGTTCTGACGGCCTTAGACATTATCACCACGGGACGGATGGTGTCGGCTGCCGAAGCGCATGCGCTCGGAGTGGTGGATGTGGTGGTTGATGACGATCTGCGTGGGGCGGCTAAGACGCTGGCTTTGTCGTTGGTTGGCAAACCTTTGCGCCGCACTGGAGCTTTGACCACACCCGGCTGTGATTCTGTAGCGCTCACAGCGGCTCTTGAGGGCGTGAAGAAAAAAGCGCGCGGACAAATCTCGCCGGTGAAAGCCGCAGAGATGGTGCAGGCGGCTTTAACCGTGCCGTTTGCTGAGGCGATTGCGCAAGAAGCAGCCTTGTTTGATGCATTAAAAAAATCACCACAATCGCAAGCCATGCGGCATGTGTTTTTTGCTGAGCGGGCAGTTGGCAATCATCCTGATCTCAAAGGTATCGCAACACACTCTTTGAAATCGATCGGTGTGGTGGGCGGCGGCATGATGGGGTCGGGCATTGCGGTTGCAGCCCTTGATGCGGGATTGGCCGTAACCTTAGTGGAAGCGGATGCAGAGGCTTTGCAACGCGGCGGGCAAAGAGTGCGCGGATTGTTGGAGCGGGCCTTGGCCTCTGGGCGGATTGATGCGTCCACACTGCAAGCGCGCTTAGATCGGTTGACACTCACGCAAACCTTAAGTGATTTGCATGATCAACCGCTCGTCATCGAGGCCATTTATGAAAATCTTGATGCGAAAAAGGCTTTGATCCAAGCGCTTGATCAAGCTGTTGGGCCGAAGACCATTCTTGCGAGCAATACGAGCTATATTGACATCAATGTTTTGGCAGCGTGCACGCAACGGCCTGATCGTGTGTTGGGCATGCATTTTTTCTCACCCGCTCATGTGATGCGCTTGCTTGAAGTGGTGCGCGGGGTCGCGACAAGTCCGCACACCTTGGCGCAAGCGTTGGCGCTTGGCAAACAGTTGAACAAGCTAGCGGTTGTCGTGGGGGTCTGTGAGGGCTTTGTGGGCAACCGGATTTTGACCAAGTTCTGGAATGCATGTTCCTTCATGGTTGAGGATGGTACTTTGCCGCAAGACATTGATGCAGCCTATGAACAATTTGGGATGGCGATGGGGCCTTTTGCCGTTCAGGATTTGGCGGGGCTGGATATTTCCTACGCTATGCGCAAGCGGCGCGCGCCGGATCGCAAACCCGGTGAACGCGTGCCGCAGCTGGTGGACCAATTGGTGGAAATGGGCCGTCTGGGACAAAAAACCGGTATGGGTTGGTATCACTATGACAAGGGCAAGCGGCAGATTGATCCTGTGGTCACTGATCTTGTCACCGGGCGGGTGCGGACACAGGCGCCTCATGCTTTAACGGCTGAACAGATCGTCGCACGCGGCCGGGCCGCAATGGTCAATGAAGCCGCTAAAATTTTACAAGAAGGCATTGTGCCACGCGCCAGTGATATCGATCTCGTCAAAATCAATGGCTATGGCTTTCCGGTTTGGCGCGGCGGCATCATGTTTGAAGCAACGCATTTTGGTTTGGCGCAGGTCTTGGCCGAAGCCGAACGCATGGCCGCAGACTATGGTCCGACATGGGAGGTTTCAGAGGCTTTAGTGCAGGCTGTTGCGGCACCACAAGGATTTGCATCCGCATGAGCGCGTCCACATCCTCGTCTCGCTTTGTGATTGATTGGGGCACCAGTAATTTTCGGGCCTATCGTTTTGGTGAGGATGGGCAGATTGCACAAACCCATCACGCCCCGTGCGGGATTTTAACGGTCGAGGATAAAAATTTTGCCGCAGTGCTTCATGCGCAAATCGGTTCTTGGTTACATCCGGGTGATCAGCTTTATTTCTCCGGCATGATTACCTCCCGCAATGGCTGGATTGAGACCCCTTATGTCGATGCGCCAGCGCGCCTTGAGGATCTCGCCCGCCATGCCGTTCATTGTCCGGGAGAGGCGGGGCAGGATTATTTATTTCTGCCGGGTGTCTGCATGCGTCAGCCCACAGCGGATGTGATGCGCGGAGAAGAGATTCAGGTTTTTGGGAGTTTGCGCGAGGGCGAGCAGGATGCAACGGTGATTTTACCCGGAACGCATAGCAAATGGGTTCGTGTTCAAGCGGGGATTTTACAGCATTTTGTCACGCATATGACGGGCGAAGTGTTTGCCGTCATGAAGCATCACTCGATCCTCGGACGTTTGATGGCAGATGCGCCACAAGAGTTTGATCAAGAGGCTTTTTTGAAAGGCGTGGCGCAAGCAAAACGCACGCCCTCAGCGGGCCTGCTGCATGATCTTTTTACCGCACGGAGCGCGGTGTTGTTGGAGCAATTGCCAGCGCGCAGCTGTCAAGATTATCTGTCGGGTCTGGTTATCGGACATGAATGTGTGGCCGGATTGCAGGGCACGCTTTCGGCGGGTGCTGTGGTGCTGGTTGGTGATGCGGGCTTATGCCAGCGCTATCACATGGCTTTG
>CAWUMW010000241.1:0-3655 GCA_963923415.1 uncultured Hyphomicrobiales bacterium
GTAAGAATGGACGCGTAAGAATGGACGCGTAAGACTGAGAACGGATCGCACTTCAAACGATCGAGATGAGTGATCTGAAACAGCACGAGACGAGGCAAAGGATAGACGAGCATGCCGAAACGGACCGATATTTCTTCCATTCTCATCATCGGTGCGGGTCCGATTGTGATCGGACAGGCCTGCGAATTTGACTATTCCGGCACACAAGCCGTCAAAGCCCTCAAAGAAGAGGGCTATCGGATCATTCTCGTCAATTCGAACCCGGCCACGATCATGACGGATCCGAATATGGCGGATCGTACCTATGTGGAACCGATCACCCCAGAAATCGTTGCCAAGATTATCGAAAAAGAACGGCCCGACGCTTTGCTGCCAACCATGGGCGGGCAAACAGCCCTCAACTGCGCTCTGTCTTTGAAAAAAATGGGCGTATTGGAAAAATATAATGTCGAGATGATTGGCGCCACCGCAGAAGCCATCGATAAGGCCGAAGACCGCGAATTGTTCCGCAATGCGATGACCAAAATCGGTCTGGAAACTCCGCGCTCCCATCACATCAAAACATTGGCGATGGCACTCGAAGCGTTAAAAGATATCGGCTTGCCAGCCATTATCCGCCCTTCCTTTACCATGGGCGGCACGGGGGGCGGGATTGCCTATAACAAAGCCGAATTCATCGACATCGTCGAACGGGGCATTGACGCCTCACCGACCAATGAAGTGTTGATCGAAGAAAGTGTGTTGGGCTGGAAAGAATATGAAATGGAAGTGGTCCGCGACAAAGCGGATAACTGCATCATTATTTGCTCGATTGAAAATATCGACCCGATGGGCGTGCATACGGGCGATTCGATCACCGTGGCCCCTGCCCTGACCCTGACGGATAAAGAATATCAAATCATGCGCGATGCGTCTTTGGCGGTGTTGCGGGAAATCGGTGTGGAAACGGGGGGCTCAAATGTGCAATTTGCGGTCAACCCTGACAATGGCCGCATGATCGTGATCGAGATGAATCCGCGCGTGTCACGCTCCTCTGCTTTAGCGTCCAAAGCTACCGGCTTTCCGATTGCCAAAGTGGCCGCCAAATTGGCCGTGGGCTATACGCTTGATGAAATCGAAAATGATATTACTGGCGGCGCGACACCGGCATCCTTCGAACCCACCATCGATTATGTGGTGACCAAAATTCCGCGCTTTGCTTTTGAAAAATTCCCCGGCGCCGAAAAAACCCTAACCACCGCTATGAAGTCGGTTGGTGAGGCGATGGCGATTGGCCGCACCTTCCAAGAATCATTACAAAAGGCTTTGCGCTCGCTCGAAACAGGTCTGACGGGTCTTGATGAAATCGAGATTGAAGGACTCGGACAAGGCGATGATCGCAATGCGATTAAGGCCGCTTTGGGTACACCAACGCCTGACCGTTTGCTGCAAGTGGCACAAGCATTGAGACTGGGCTTCACCATCGAAGAGGCGCATAAAAGTTGCCGCATTGATCCTTGGTTTTTGGAGCAGTTGCAAGACATCGTCGACACCGAACAGAAAATCCGTCAACACGGCTTGCCGAGCACCCCGAAACTATTTCGCAAACTTAAAAGCATGGGCTTTTCAGATGCGCGTCTGGCGGTCTTGTCCGGCTTGAGCGAAGCGGAGGTCACCCAACGTCGCCATGCGCTGGATGTGCGCCCGGTCTATAAACGCATTGATACCTGCGCCGCAGAATTTGCCTCCCCCACCGCCTATATGTATTCCACTTATGAAGCACCCTTTGCTGGCCAACCTGCTGATGAAGCCAAGCCGTCTGAACGTAATAAAGTGGTTATTTTGGGCGGTGGCCCGAACCGCATCGGACAAGGCATTGAATTTGATTATTGCTGCTGCCATGCCTGTTTTGCACTCAGCGATGCGGGCTATGAAACCATCATGGTCAATTGCAATCCTGAAACCGTCTCAACGGATTATGATACATCCGATCGTTTGTATTTCGAGCCTTTGACCGCCGAAGATGTGTTGGAAATTCTCGCCAAAGAACAGCAAAATGGCACGCTCAAAGGGGTGATTGTGCAATTTGGTGGACAGACCCCACTCAAACTCGCCAAAGCACTCGAAGCGGCTGGTATTCCGATTCTCGGCACCTCACCTGACGCCATTGATTTGGCAGAAGATCGTGACCGCTTCAAACGCCTGTTGGATAAATTAGGCCTGCGCCAACCCGAAAACGGCATTGCCTATTCGGTGGAGCAAAGCCGCTTAATCGTTCAAGAACTCGGCCTGCCTTTAGTGGTGCGCCCATCTTATGTGTTGGGCGGCCGGGCGATGGAGATCATTCATGATGAAGCCAGCTTTGATCGCTATCTCCTCGGCACCCTGCCTGAATTGGTGCCTAATGACATCAAGGCGCGCTATCCCAATGACAAAACCGGACAGATCAATATGGTGTTGGGCAAAAACCCCTTGCTGTTTGATCGCTATCTGAGCAATGCCATTGAAGTGGATGTGGATTGTTTAAGCGACGGCAAAGACGTGTTCATCGCTGGTATCATGGAACATATCGAAGAAGCGGGGATTCACTCCGGCGACTCCGCCTGCGCCCTACCGCCCCATTCCCTGTCGCACGATATCATCGCCGAATTAGAACGCCAGACAAAAGCTCTGGCACTCGCGCTTGAAGTCGGCGGGCTGATGAATGTGCAATATGCGCTCAAAGATGGCCAAATTTATGTGCTTGAAGTCAATCCGCGCGCTTCACGGACCGTGCCTTTCGTGGCCAAGGTCATCGGCACGCCGGTCGCCAAAGTCGCGGCACGGGTGATGGCCGGTGAATCGCTCGCCTCCTTCGCTCTCAAACCCCACAGCTTCAACCATATCGCGGTCAAGGAAGCGGTGTTTCCGTTTGCGCGCTTCCCTGGGGTGGATGTGTTATTGGGCCCGGAAATGCGCTCAACGGGTGAGGTGATGGGGCTCGATCATTCCTTCGGCACCGCCTTCGCTAAAAGCCAGCTTGGATCCAACACAGCAGTTCCCAAAGCAGGCAAAGTCTTTGTCTCAATGCGTGAGGAAGACAAGCCCCGCATCGTGCCGAGTATTCGCCTGCTGCAAAAACTTGGATTTGAAATCGTCGCCACATCCGGCACCCAACGGTTTTTGGCGGAACAAGGGGTTACGGCAACCCGCATCAACAAAGTGCTGGAAGGTCGCCCGCATGTGGTGGACGCCATCAAGAACGGCGGCATTCAATTGGTGTTTAACACCACCGAAGGCAAACAAGCCCTCAGCGACTCGCGCTCGCTGCGCCGCGCTGCTTTGCTGAACCGCGTGCCCTATTACACCACATTGGCTGGCTCAATTGCTGCAACCGAAGGGATTAAAGCCTATCTGGATGGCGACCTGCAAGTCTGTGCGCTGCAAGATTATTTTCATTAAAACCACAGGCTTTTGATGAAAAATCAGCATGTTTTACTCAGACCAGCCTGTGCTGACCCTGTTTGATGCATGAAACAGACCTATACGACCGCTTTTGGCCTGCGCCCAAAGCCTAATGGCCTCCAAGCCCTCCAGCTCTGGCCTCAGAGCAGAGAGTCTGCTATGATCTTTGCTCTCTTAAAGGTGCGGTTTGTCTGAACCACAGCCTCTTGAATGCCCAGCATCAAGATGCTGT
>CAWUMW010000242.1:0-3626 GCA_963923415.1 uncultured Hyphomicrobiales bacterium
GATATCGACTACACCTATGACAACCGCTTTTTCATCAATACCGATCAAGGGGTTGGCGCCTATGCCTATAATGATAAAAAATTCTACACCGGCGCCTCAGTCTATTTCCGGGAAGGCAGTGGCAATGGCCATAGGGGCAGTTTTGCAGGGCTTGGTCGAATTGATACCGCCCCACAAATCCGCGCCTTTGCCGGCTATGATTTTGGTTTTGTTGACCTGAACGCCACCATCGCCCGCGATATCGGCGGCACGGATGGAGTGAGTTTTGAGCTTAAAGCCAGCAATGTCATTCCTTTAAGCCAGTCTGTGTTTTTGATGCCTGAAGTGGGGCTGACCTTCGGCAATTCCACTTTGATGAAAGGATTTTATGGGGTCAATGACGCCCAATCCTTAGCAAGTGGCCTGCCCGTTTATAAGGCTAAAAGTGGATTAGAAAGCGCCGATTATGCCGCCTCTCTGGTCTATGTGATTGACAAGAAATGGGCCCCCTTCATCCGCGCTGAAGGACGCTATCTTTACGGCAGCGCCGACAAAACCCCGATTTATTATCGCCGGAATGTAACGGGGATCGGCATCGGCGTGTCTTATCTGTTTGATTAAAAGCCGGCAGCTTGATGAAACGGACTGCAACCGGATCAGCTTAACCCGCCATCCGCAGGACCGGTGCGTTTGCCAAGATTATATTTTTTAATGCGATGCCAGAGGCTGCGTTCGGCAATGCCCAACAGATGCGCAGCACGCACCTGAACGCCCTCGGCCCGGCGCAACGCCTCAACAATCCAATCACGCTCGACCGCTGCCAAGGCTGCATCCAAATCAGACGGCAGATCCGCAAATCCCGATGCGCGGCGATCCTGATCAAATAAATAGGGTGGCAAATCAGCAACATCAATGACCTGTGAGCGACAGACAATCACCGCCCGCTCAACGCAATTTTGCAATTCCCGAATATTGCCCGGCCAATGATACGCACGCATGGCTTGCAACGCATCCGCTGAAAAAATCAAAACGCGCTTGCCCATCTCTTCGGTGAAATGTTTCAAGAAATGCATGGCCAGCATTTCCAAATCTTCAAGCCGCTCCCGCAGGCTCGGCAAGACAATCGGAAACACGTTCAAACGATAATAGAGATCTTCGCGGAAACTGCCCTCCGCGACCATCTGTTGCAAATCCCGATGCGTCGCCACGACAATGCGCACATCCACTTGTTCCGAACGCGTGGAGCCTAAAGGCTCGAAGGTCCGCTCTTGTAGCACCCGCAAAATCTTGGCTTGAATCGGCAGCGGCATATCGCCAATTTCATCAAGAAATAATGTGCCCCCATCCGCAGCCCGGAAACGTCCTTCGCGCGATTGCACAGCGCCCGTAAAGGCCCCTTTCACATGGCCGAACAATTCGCTTTCCAACAAACCTTCAGGAATAGCGGCACAGTTGACTGCAACAAAAGGTGCTGCACGGCGCAGGCTGTTAAAATGAATCGCCCGGGCGACCAATTCTTTCCCCGTCCCGCTCTCTCCGCGCAACAAAACCGTAGCCCGGCTCTCACACACTTCCGTGACCGCAGCAATCACAGCGCGAAACCGTGCACTGGTGCCGATCATTTGGTCAAACCGATAGCGCCCTTCCAGTTCCGCACGCAGCCGCTTATTATCGCGGACCGTGCTGGTGAGCTGCAAAGCCCGTTCAACCGCAGCCAGCAGCTCATCCATATCAAACGGCTTGGGAACAAAATCATAGGCCCCTTGCTTAACGAGATCGACTGCATCCCGGACCGATGCATAGGCTGTCATAATGATCACCGCGGTATCGGGCGAACGCTGCTTGACCTCATGCATCAACTGCCGTCCATCCATATCCGGCATCCGCAAATCGCTAATCACCAGATCAACATGCTCGCGATCAAAAACGGCCAATGCGTCGGCCGCGCGGATATGCGCGCTCGCGGCATAGCCCTGATCTGTCAAAGACAAACAGACCAAGTCCGCCAAGCGTTGCTCATCATCCACCACCAGAACGCGTTGCATCTTGTTCAAGACTTCAACTCCGGAAACATCAATTCAAAACACGCACCATGCGGCACCTCAGCCCGATACACAACACGCCCTCCATGTCCTTCCATGACAGTTGCAACTTTGGCAAGCCCTAAGCCCGATCCGCGGGCTTTCCCCGTGACAAAAGGATCAAAGGCGCGCGCTTCCAAGTCTTGCGGCAGGCCCGGCCCGTTATCGGCTACGCGCAGCACAATCTGCCCATCCCGCCGCTCAAGCCCGACGACAATGGCCCCGCCCTCTGGCAAAGCATCAAAGGCATTGAGCAACAAATTCAAAACAGCCTGATGGATTTGATCGGCATCCGCAGACACCCGAAACGGCCCAGCCCCGATCTGCGGCGTTAAAGTGATGCGCAACCGCTCCGCTTCCGGGGTCATGCCTTGCACAATCCGTTCAACCAGCTCCTCCAAATCAATCAAACGGCATTGAGGTGGGGCAAACCGCGCAAAGTCAAGAAAGGAGCGCACCAGCTCATCAATGCGCCGCACTTCATCGGCAATATAATCAAGCATCCGCTCTTCCTCAGAGCGCAGCGTCGCGCGCCGACGCACCAGATCCGTTGAGGTTTTGATGATCCCCAGCGGATTACGAATTTCATGCGCGATCAAAGCGGCAGCCTCACCCAAAGCGGTCAGCTTCTCGCGATGCCGCAGCTGGTTTTCCATGGCGCGCAATCGTTCGAGATCATCGGCCATACTATTGATGGTGGCGGCCAGCTCTTCCAATTCCGCCCCCCCTGTTTCAGGAACCGGCTGCCGAAAATCCCCGCGTCCGATGGCCCGCACGCCGCGCGTAATCGCGCGCAGCGGCTTCACGAGAAAGCCCGACATCACCAAACCGGCAAGGATCGCCAACAAAGTGCCTGCCACAAAAATACCGCTGAACAATCGCCATTGCGGAATTTGTTCAAAAATATCTTCGTCCTTGGATACGCCAATCGACAATACGCCAATCAGCGCTCCGTCTGCATTTTTAATCGGCGAATAAGCGGCATAATAATAAGGGCCTTCATCACCAGGATCATCAATCATCGGCGTCAGGCTGCGCCCAAGTTCAGCGAGAATTTTGGCCGGAGGCTTCAAAAGATCACGCGGCAGAGCCGCCTCAGAATCTTGCGGAAGGTCCTGCCCTTCCACTGCACGCAACTGCCCGTCTTCGACCTGCCACAAAGAAAAGCGCAAGGCTTTCATCGTCCGTCCGGCAGTGTTGAGCGTATCAGTTAACCAGCTCCCGACCCATATCGTCAGAGGCTGTCCGCCAAGGCTCATGCGATATTGCCCGGCCACTGCCAACCGCATTCCGCCCTCGGCTTGGTGCACCAACACCGCACTGAAGGGATGACTCACGGGAACAGATAGGCCGGCCTGCTTGAGCGTCCCCCACACCACCTGTCCACCGAAAGATGAAACAATGATAAAATCTTTGCCCATTGCTTGATAAACGGCGACCCCACCGAGATCGTCATCCTCTTGCGGCAGGCGGCCTAATTTTTGGATTTTTTGCCCGATCAATTCAGCGACCCGCGCATTTTCTGCACCGCTCGCTTCAATCTCCCCCAAAAAATAATGCGACGCC
>CAWUMW010000243.1:0-3614 GCA_963923415.1 uncultured Hyphomicrobiales bacterium
CGCTGTTGCGGCTCCAACTGCGGGGCTGCATTTTACCCCCGATTTGCTCGAGCGGGTCCAACAAAAAGGCGTTGAAGTCGTACGCGTGACGCTCCATGTGGGCGCGGGGACCTTCTTGCCGGTTAAAGTTGAGGAGATCAGCCAGCATAAAATGCATGCAGAATGGGCTGAGTTGGTGCCGCAGGCCGCCGACCAGCTAAATCGGTGTCGTCGCAGGGGAGGGCGCATTATTGCGGCGGGCACGACCAGTTTAAGGGTTTTGGAATCGGCAGTGCAAGCGGATGGGCATTTTGTGCCTTATGCTCAAGATACATCCATTTTTATCACGCCGGGCTATGTCTTTAAGGCCGTGGATGTGCTGTTGACCAATTTTCATTTGCCGCGTTCGACGCTGTTCATGTTAGTGTGCGCCTTTGCGGGCTTTCAGCGCATGCATGCCGCTTATCAACATGCGCTGGCCTCTCATTACCGTTTTTATTCTTATGGGGATGCCTGCCTCTTGTTCCGCGCCCCTGATAATGGCATGAGCGAGGCATGACAGATCAATCTTTTCAAGCTTTACCAGAGACCGTGGGGCCACACACGCCGTTCGGCTTTACGCTTTTGGCGCAAGATGGAGCAGCCCGGCGCGGGGTGATCCGGATGCCGCGCGGGGAAATCCGTACGCCGGCCTTCATGCCTGTTGGAACAGCAGCAACTGTTAAAGCCATGTATGCTGATCAGGTCCGCTCGACCGGAGCTGATATTGTTTTAGGCAATGTCTATCATTTGATGTTGCGGCCCGGCGCAGAGCGGGTGGCGCGTTTGGGTGGTTTGCATCAGCTGATGCAATGGCCGCATCCAATCTTGACGGATTCGGGTGGCTTTCAGGTGATGTCGTTGTCGAAATTGCGCAAGCTCAATGAGCGGGGCGTGATTTTTCAATCTCATATTGATGGCTCAAAACATGAATTAACGCCTGAACGATCCATCGAAATCCAAGCTTTGCTCGGATCCGACATCCAGATGCAATTGGATGAATGCGTCAAATTGCCCTGTTCTGATGCAGAGGCGGAGCGGGCGATGGAGTTGTCCTTGCGCTGGGCCGAACGCTGCAAGACTGCTTTTGGCACGCAAGCCGGGCGGGCCCTGTTCGGGATTGTGCAAGGGGGAGCGAATCCGGCTTTGCGGATCCGCAGTGCGAGAGCACTGAAAGCCATGGATCTTAAAGGCTATGCGATTGGTGGTTTGGCAGTCGGCGAGCCACAATCTGTGATGTTGGAAATGATTGAGGTCGTTAACCCCGTTCTTCCCGAAGAGAAGCCCCGATATTTGATGGGTGTTGGTACGCCCGATGATTTGGTGGAAGCGGTGCGGCGTGGGGTTGATATGTTTGATTGCGTGATGCCAACCCGCGCCGGCCGGCATGGTTTGGTCTTTACACGGTTTGGCAAAATCAATTTACGCAATGCGCGCCATGCAGAGGATCCGCGCCCCCTCGATCCCCACTCTGATTGTCCCGCCGCATCTCAGTATTCGCGCGCTTATTTGCATCATTTAGTGAAAGCCGGTGAAATTCTCGGTATGATGCTGCTGACTTGGGTGAATTTAAGCTATTATCAATTTCTGATGGCTGGATTGCGGCAGGCGATCAGTCAGGGGCGTTTGAATGAATTTATTCTGGAAACCAAACGGCAATGGGCGCTTGGTGATCAGGCGTCCGGTGATCCCGTTTAAAACGCTGTTGGGAAAGAGGAAGCTTCTATGTCTGGAACCACGCTGACCACTGCCGATCTTGATCCAGATCGTCGCCGCGTTTTGTTTCGTGCATGGCATCGCGGCACACGTGAGATGGACTTGATTATGGGCGGTTTCGCTGATGCGCATTTGGTGGGCTTTAGCGAAAAGGAATTGGCGGATTTCATTCATGTTTCTGATGCCAGTGATCAAGATTTGATGTCATGGATCGTGGGGTCTGTTCCTGTCAAACCGGAATTTGATACCCCGATGTTTCATCGCATTAAGGCGTTTCACGATCATCAAACCCCGATCCATCGGGAATAGGGATTTGAGGCTGATGGTGTTTATGCCGAGGCGGATCACGCAATGAAGTCAATTTTAGACCGTCTGGTCGCTTGTATCGGCAAACAGGAGCCTGTTGTGTTGTCATCAAGCCCTGAAGGGCTTGATATGCTGATCTTGGCCGATTTGGCGCGGGCCTTGGCACAGCAGGGAGCCGAACGTCCGGTCACTTTGGTGATGGTGGCGCGCGATGGCCAAAGACAGGCGATGATAGAAAATGGTCTGGCTTTTGTGGCTCCAGATCTCGAAGTTTTGAGTTTTCCAAATTGGGATTGCCAGCCTTATGATCGTGTTTCACCGCATGCGGGTTTGGTCGCACGCCGGATGTTGGTGTTGTCACGATTGGCGCGCACGCGCGCCGGTGCCGAGCGGCCCCGTTTACTGATTGTGACAGCAAATGGCCTTTTGCAAAAAGTGCCCCGCTTGCAAAAAGTGTCTGCTGAAAGCTTTTCGTGTGCGCCCGGGCATATGGTGGATGTGCAAGCGCTTGCTCTATGGTTGGAGCATAATGGCTTTAGCCGTGGCACAACGGTGCGGGAGACTGGTGAGTTTGCGGTGCGGGGTGGCATCGTAGATTTGTTCCCGCCCGGTTTGCCGCAGCCAGTGCGGTTGGATTTTTTTGGCGATACGCTCGAATCGATCCGCAGTTTTGATCCAGAAACTCAACGCTCAACCGGGCAGATGAAAGCGCTTGATCTGGTGCCGATGAGCGAAGTGCAGCTCACAACGGAAAGCATCAAACGCTTTCGCCAAAATTATATCGCACTGTTTGGTGCAGCTGGGCCGGACGATGTATTTTACGAGGCGATTAGCGAAGGGCGTCGCCATGCTGGTTTAGAACATTGGCTTCCTCTGTTTCATGAGGGGCTTGATGATTTATTTGCCTATTTTGGTGATGCGCCGCTAGTGATGGATCCTTTGGCTCTTGAAAGCGGTCTTGAACGGCTGACCTCGATCAAGGATCATTATGAGGCTCGTCGGCAGGCGTTAACAACAGCACTTAAAGGTTCTGTGCCGTATAAACCGATGCCGCCGGAGAGCATGTTTCTTAATGAAGCGACTTGGCGCGAAGCTTTTCAAAATGGGGCTGTGGTGCGGCTTGAGCCATTTGCACAACCTGAGAGTTCGCAGCGCCGCGTTTTGGATGCTGGCGGACAATTGGGCCGCAATTTTGCCCCCGAACGCAAACGCGCTGAAGCGGGTGAGACGGTCAATCTGTTTGATGTTGTTGCAGGCTATCTCAAAGAGCAGGCTGCGACAAAACCAGTGGTGCTGACCAGTTGGACGGATGGTTCGCGGGATCGGCTCACGCATGTTTTCAAAGATCATGGATTAGGTGCGCTTAAACCCGTTTCACGTTTTTCTGATGTTTTGGCATTGAAGAAAAACGAGATTGGCTGTGCGGTTTGGGGCTTAGATCACGGCTTTGAAACCGATACAGTTTTGGTGGTCAGTGAAGGGGATATTCTGGGCGACCGCTTGCTGCGGCGTGCGCGGCGACAGCGTCGCGCGCAAGATGTCATCGCCGAAGTTGGGGCTTTGGCCCCCGGGGA
>CAWUMW010000244.1:0-3603 GCA_963923415.1 uncultured Hyphomicrobiales bacterium
TTCTATGGAGCGCTTGGGCGATATTCTCAATACGCCGCCAGAAATTAGCAATCACGCGATGGCGACTTTGCCACCGCCGCGGGGAGCGATTGAATTTAAAAATGTCAGTTTTCGTTATACGCCCAAGGGGCAGGACGTGCTGCGTCAGATCACGCTTTCAATTACACCCGGCGAGGTGATTGGCATTGTGGGCCCGTCGGGTTCGGGTAAATCCTCATTAACCAAATTGGTGCAGCGTTTTTATTCCCCGCAAGAAGGGCAGGTTTTGCTGGATGGAATGGATTTGGCGCAGGCTGATCCGAATTGGGTGCGCCAGTCCATTGGCGTGGTGTTGCAAGAAAATTTACTCTTTAATCGCAGCTTGCATGCCAATATTGCCTTTTCTAATCCGGCCTTGTCGCGGGCGCGGGTTATTGCGGTTTCGAAATTGGCGGGAGCGGATGAGTTTATCTCCAAATTGCCGATGGGTTATGACACGCCGATTGAGGAGCGCGGCGCCAATTTATCGGGCGGGCAACGTCAACGCATTGCCATTGCCAGAGCCTTGGCCACTAATCCACGCATTTTGATTTTTGACGAGGCGACCAGTGCGCTTGATTATGAAAGCGAACATAAGATCCAAAGCAATATGCGTGAGATTGTCAAAGGGCGCACGGTGTTAATCATTGCCCATCGGCTCTCCACGGTGCGTCATGCGCATCGGATCATTGGCATGCAAGAGGGGCGCATTGTTGAAATGGGAACACATGACACTTTGCTCAAACAGCCCGGTAGTCTTTATGCCCATTTATGGCAGTTGCAAATGCAGGGAACAGGCGCATGAGGCGCTCTCATCCTTTGTCCTTTTTGCCGAAGGATTTTATGCGCCAGACGCGTGATTTGGTTGTGGCTTTTGCATTGAAACTCGGTGCAGCCAGCGTACAGCTTTTGCAAAGAGGACGCCAATGGGTGGCAGACTTTCAACTGCCATTTGATGCGGAGGTAGAGCGACGGGATCAGGAGTTTTTACCTGCGGCTTTAGAGGTTTTGGAGCGGCCCGGTTCGCCGATTGCCTTTTTGTTTATTAAATTGATCGTTGCCTTTACGGGCCTTGCTTTGCTTTGGGCTAGTTTCGGTTGGACAGATATTGTCGCTGTGGCGCGTGGTAAAATCCAGCCTGCGGGCCGCATTAAATTGGTGCAACCCATTGATCCGGGCAAGGTGCTCAGCATCTTTGTTCAAAATGGTGATCTGGTTGAGGAGGGGGATCCCCTCATTGCACTTGATCCTGTGGAGGCGCAGGCCGATGAAACAGCGCTGATGGAAAGTTTGGCGTCTGCAAGTGCGGAGAGTGCACGGCGTCAGATGGTGATGAAAGCGGCGCAAACAGAGGGGATGCAACCCTTGGTGATTTTATGGGATGAAGCAATCCCTGAGAAAACGCGCCAACGTGAAGGGGAGGTAGGGCAGGCCGATTTACAAAATTTGTTTAATCAGGTTCGCACACTTGATGCACAAAGCGAGCAAAAGCAGGCAGAACGGGATCGGCTGTTGCATGTGATCGCCGCGCAACAGCGCCTCATTACCGTGCTGCAAGAGCGGGTCGATATGCGCAGCTCATTGCTGCGCACGGACTCTGGTACCCGCGCCAGCGTGATTGATGCTATGGAGGGTCTGAATTATCAAATCACGGTTTTGGAGGGGCAACGCGGGCAGGTGGTTGAGGCCGAACGGGCGATTGCGGCGTTTCAGGCGGAGCGGCAAAAGACTATTTCCAGTTTTATCGCCGATCATGCAACGCGCGCCAATGAAGCTGAGCGCCAAGCCATTGAAGCAGGCCAAAAACTTCTCAAGGCACAAGCCAAGCGGGATCACATGACCTTACGCAGTCCAAGCCACGGTATTGTGCAAGCGATGAGCGTGACCAGTTTGGGGCAGGTGGTTCAGTCCGGGCAGGAGGTGTTGCGCGTGATACCGCAACGGGGCGACATTGAAATCGAAGTCTATGTAGAGAACAAAGATATTGGCTTTATTGAAGAGGGGCAGGATGCCTATTTGAAAATTGAGGCCTTTCCCTTTACCCGCTATGGGATCATCGAAGCGCAGGTGGTGCGGATCGGCAAAGATGCGATCCCCGATCCGGATGCGAAGCAGATCGAGGCGGATCCGTCCCGCCCGGCTGAAACGCGCGCCATGGCGGGCGCACAACATATGCAAAGCCTTGTATTTCCGGTAACCTTGCGGACCGAGCAAAAAGTCATTCGTGCGGAAGGACGGCAGATTCCCTTATCGGCTGGATTGGCTGTAACGGCTGAAATTAAAACAGGTCAGCGCCGCATCATTGATTATCTGTTATCGCCGATCAAAGAAGTCCATTCAGAGGCGCTGCATGAGCGCTGAAAACGCCCCTCATGCGGAGTGGCGGCGGATTGTGCCGACAATGCTCAATGTTTTTTTGACAAGCTGCAGCAACATTTTGCGTTCAGCCGCAGAAAGACCTTGCAGCATGTGGTCTTGAGCCCGCCGCACAGCGGGGGTAATCCCGGCTAAAACGGTTTTGCCGGCCTCTTCAAGAAAGAGCAACCGCGAGCGGCGATCATGGGGGTCGTTTTCACGACGCACAAGTCCTTTGGATTCGAGGCGGTCAATCACCCCGCCTGTCGTGGGGCGATCATAGGCGATGGCTTGGGCCAAGGCCGCCTGACCAATGCCGGGATTGGCGGCAATCACTGTCATGGCCGCATATTGCACTGAGGTTAAGTCAAATCCTGCGGCGGCGACTTCTGTATCAAAAATTGCCAGTGAGGCTTGATGCATGCGGCGCATCAAATGGCCGGGCATTTCAAAAATTTCTAACCCTGCTTGTGGACCCGCAGCGTGGGGTGCGGGGGGCTGGGGGAGGAGTTTGCTCTTTTTCGGTTGCCTACGCATTGTCATACCATTTCTATGCCGTCTTTGAGCGCCCAAACCAGATTGCAAATTCGATCATGTGTCCGATTGCTCATCGAATCCAAGCCAGTCAAAGCCAAACAGCGTCTTCAAGTTCTTATGTCCTGCGGTCTTGGCGGCAGTTTAACAGTGAGTATGCATAATGCAAGCTTAATTATAATAAGTATACTATTGACAAGCACACTTTCTTTCTATACATCCTCACGCTCACACTGCTGGTTTGCACAGTCGGACCAAGCGGGTGATGCGGGAGAGCGGGGCAATGACGGGGGCGTTTAAGCGCTCGACTGTTCCTGATATCCTGCATGGATAAATGATCGACACACAATAAAAATAACACGCTCAAAGGGAGGGGCCCCTCATGACTGTTTTTGAAAAATCTGAAGCCAAACGGCTGCGAACACTCATTTGGGTGATCGGTTTAGCTACCACAGGTTTGATGTTTGATGGTTATGATCTCGTGGTCTATGGCACGGTGGTCTCAACCTTTTTGCGCGATCCAAGCCATATCGGCCCAGTTGACCCCGCACTGGCGGGGGCCTTGGGCAGTTATGCGCTGCTTGGCGTGCTGGTCGGTGCGTTAACCGCCGGCAGTATTGGGGATGTGATCGGGCGGCGAAAAATGATGCTGGGGGCCTATGCGTGGTTTTCGCTCGGCATGGCGGCTACGGCGCT
>CAWUMW010000245.1:0-3582 GCA_963923415.1 uncultured Hyphomicrobiales bacterium
TTCTGTGACCTTGCGCTCAATCTCAGCCGAACCATCAAAGATATCGCCATATTCCAAAAGATCAGTTTCATAGGCCATGACCTGTTGCATGCGCAGCGACCATTGCTGATCCCAAGCACGCGGCAAACCAAGCGCCTCGTTCCAAGCCGGTAATTGCACAGCGCGCGCCCGCGCGCGTTTGGACAACACCACCGCCAACATTTCGATCAGGATTCGATAGACATTATTTTCGGGTTGCTGTTCAGTCAGACCGAGAGAATTCACCTGCACGCCATAACGAAAACGCCGATGGCGCTCATCGGTGATTCCATAGCGCTCGCGCGTGATCTCGTCCCATAATTCCGCAAAGGCGCGCATTTTGCACAATTCGGTGACAAAGCGCATTCCCGCATTCACAAAGAAAGAAATACGTCCGACAATTTCTCCAAATGCCTCCTCACTCACCAAACCCGAAGCTTTGACCTCATCAAGCACCGCAAGCGCGGTCGCCAAAGCAAAGGCCAATTCCTGAACGGGCGTCGCTCCGGCCTCCTGCAAGTGATAGGAACACACATTGGTTGGGTTCCATTTCGGCATTTCACGGGTCGCAAACAAAATTGTATCGCGGATCAATCGCATGGAGGGCGCAGGAGGAAACACATAAGTGCCGCGCGACAAATATTCCTTGATAATGTCATTCTGGGTTGTGCCCTGCAAAACCCGACGCGGTGCGCCCTGTTCATCCGCTACCGCTACATAAAGCGCCAGCAACCAGGCCGCCGTCGCATTGATGGTCATGGATGTATTCATGTCCGCAACCGGAATATCGCGGAATAACTGCCGCATATCGCCCAAATGGGCAATCGATACCCCAACCTTGCCCACTTCGCCGCGCGAAAGCACATGATCGGGATCATAGCCGGTCTGGGTCGGCAGATCGAAAGCTACCGACAGACCCGTTTGTCCACGCGCCAAATTGGCTCGATAGAGTCTATTGGATTCTTCGGCTGTTGAATGGCCCGCATAGGTGCGAAAAATCCACGGCTTGTCTTTGACACCCGCTTTATCAGTCATGATCCGCGCCCTCCGGCCTCAAATTTGTTGCAATGCAATAGATTTTATCATGCAACAAACAGAAATCTCTGTCACTTGATAAAAAGAAGCAAAAATTTGCGCTCAAACAGCCGATTTCTCAACCAATAGCCTATGGCGCAGCGCAATATTGTCGTGCATCATAGAGACAGGAGCGGCAAGGAGAGTGCCTCATGCAAACGCAAAACCCAGTCAAAGACCTTTATGATATCGGTCAAATCCCACCTTTGGGACATGTGCCTGAAAAAATGTGGGCATGGACCATCCGCAAGGATCGGCACGGCCCCCCTGAAGACGCCATGCTTCTGGAAGCTTTGCCGACATGGCAAATCGGCGATGACGAGGTTTTGGTTTTAGTCATGGCGGCCGGGGTTAATTACAACGGCGTCTGGGCGGCCTTGGGCGAACCCATTTCCGTCTTGGACGCCCATAAAAATCCCTATCATGTCGCGGGCTCGGATGCGGCCGGGATTGTGTGGGCGGTCGGGCGCAAGGTCAAACGCTGGAAAGTCGGCGACGAGGTGATCATTCACTGCAATCAGGATGATGGCGACGACGAGGAGTGCAATGGCGGTGATCCGATGTTTTCATCCAGCCAGCGCATCTGGGGCTATGAAACGCCAGACGGATCTTTTTCGCAATTTTGCCGGGTGCAATCACGGCAATTGATGCCGCGCCCCCAACATCTGACATGGGAAGAATCGGCCTGCTATACGCTGACGCTTGCCACCGCTTACCGCATGTTGTTCGGCCATGCCCCCCACACCATCCGTCCCGGTGACAATGTGCTGGTCTGGGGCGCTTCGGGAGGCTTGGGTGTGTTCGGTGTGCAGCTATGCGCAGCCGCCGGTGCCAATGCGATCGGGGTCATTTCCGATGAATCCAAGCGCGATTATGTCTTGGGGCTTGGCGCCAAGGGCGTCATCAACCGCAAGGATTTTTCCTGCTGGGGTCAATTGCCCAAGGTCAATTCACCCGAATTCAATAGTTTTATGGCCGAGGCCCGCAAATTCGGCAAAGCCATCTGGGATATTACCGGCAAAAAAGATGTCGATCTGGTCTTTGAACATCCGGGCGAACAGACTTTTCCGGTCTCGACCTTTGTCGCCAAGCGTGGCGGTATGATTGTCTTTTGTGCTGGCACCAGCGGTTTCAACATCACCTTTGATGCGCGCTTTGTCTGGATGCGGCAAAAGCGCATTCAGGGGTCGCATTTTGCCCATCTCAAGCAAGCCAGCGCCGCCAATCAATTTGTGCTCGACCGCCGCATTGATCCGTGCATGAGCGAAGTCTTTTCATGGCAGACGATCCCGCAAGCCCACACCAAAATGTGGAAGAACCAGCATGCGCCAGGCAATATGGCGGTTCTGGTCAATGCGCAACGCCCCGGCCTCAGATCCTTTGACGATGTCTTGGAAGCCCAACACCAGCAAAACGACTAGCCCTGAAAACCATGCGGAGCACCTATTTTCTAAGGCATCTCGCTTTTTCTTGAAAAGTCACGCATAAGACCCCCTCGTTAACTCAGGTCTTGTCGTGTCACCCCATCATCATGCCTTGTTGCTGCGTCTCGCACCCGTCCTGTTTGTCCTGTTGTGGTCAACCGGCTGGGTGGTAGCGCGCGCCAGCGCTGATCATGCCGACCCGTTGACCTTTTTATGTCTACGCTTTTTTCTCGCTGGCCTCGCTTTGTCGCTGATTGCCTTGCAAGCGCGCGTTGTCTGGCCGCGCGGTCGCCATGCCTTCCATGCCATGATTTCCGGCGTCTTCACACATGCGATTTATCTCAGCGGCGTGTGGTGGTCGATCCGCCATGGCTTGCCTTCGGTTGTTTCGGGTTTGCTCGCGGCCATCCAGCCCATTGCCACGGCTTTATTCGCGCCCGCGCTGTTAGGAGAACGGATTGGTTTAAAACAATGGTGCGGTATTCTTTTGGGTTTTATCGGTGTGACTTTGGTGCTTGAACCCAAATTATTCCATGTCTCTGTTGAACAGCTTGAATCCAATCTCACCCTGATCGGTATCAATGCCATTGGCATGATCGGTGTCACGATTGGCAGTTTTTATCAAAAGCGCTTCATCCCTTCGGGAGATCTGCGCTCGGTCAGTGTGTTGCAATATATTGGCGCGCTCGCTCTTTTGTTGCCGCTCGCTTATGCTTTGGAGCCCATGCATATCGAATGGACCGGCACGATGATCATTGTCATGACGTGGTCAGTTTTGGCGATTTCACTCGGTGCTATCGGCTTATGGCTGTTTCTAATCCGCGAAGGCGAGGTCTCGCGCGCCGCCGCCCTGATCTATCTCATTCCGCCGACGGTGGCTGTTGAAGCCTATTTTCTTTTTGATGAAATCCTAGAGCGGGGCCAAGCTATCGGCATGGGACTGACCGTTCTCGGGGTCGCTCTGACAACCATGCGCCCCACCACACAATCAACTTAAACTGTCCCCAACAGCCTAGGGCCAGACCTCATTCATTTTGCATCAACGGTTGGCTCTGAAAAATGCCCG
>CAWUMW010000246.1:0-3576 GCA_963923415.1 uncultured Hyphomicrobiales bacterium
TTGGACGTGTGCGCATAAAGGCTTGCCGATGGCATTCGGCGACCAGTTGATCATGCTGGTTATAAGCCCGATGCAACAGCGTTACAATGCCAGCTTCCGGTCTTGATTTCGACTGGCGCTTTTCAACAATTTCTGTCGTGCAGTGGACGCTATCATTTTCAAACAGGGGATGCGGAAAGCGCACATCTGTCATCCCGAGATTAGCAATGGTGGTTCCATTGGTGAGGTCATTAACAGAAATTCCGATCATCAAACCAAGTGTGAACAAAGAGTTCATCAAAGGCTTTCCCCATTCGGTTTCTGTTTCACAAAAATGCGCGTCAATATGCAAAGGTTGCGGATTCAGCGTCATGTTTGAAAATAGCATATTATCCATTTGCGTCACGGTCCGTGTGAGCTTGTGCTTGATCACCGCGCCTACTTCGAACTCCTCGTAATAAAGACCGCCGCGTTCACGTGTTCTGGTTGGGTGTGTCATGTGCAAATCCTTTTGAAGATGAAAGCATTCGGTTCAATGCGCTAGATTTTATCCGCCAAATTGCTCACGCAAAATACGCTCCTCGAGTCCATGGTCGGGATCATGCAGCATCACAAGCGAGGTTGCGTGGTCCATTTCAATCTCAATGGTTTCGACCGAACGGAATTCGGTATGATCCGCCACGGCATTGACGGGTCGCTTATCTGACTCCAAGACGTGAATCGTGATCTTGACCTGTTCAGGCAAGAGGGCACCACGCCAACGCCGCGGACGAAAGGCCGAGATGGGCGTTAGAGCCAGCATGGGGGCTTTCAACGGCAGGATGGGACCATTCGCCGATAGATTATAGGCGGTTGATCCTGCGGGTGTGGCGACCAAAACGCCATCTGCGATCAGCTCGTCCATGCGCATGCGTCCATCCACCGACAAAGCCAATTTTGCAGCTTGGTAAGATTGCCGAAAGACGGACACTTCATTGATGGCGCGCGCTTCAAAGATATTCTGATGGGTATCGGTTGCGCGCATGATGAGAGGATGAATGATCGAGCGCTCGGCTTGTTCAATCCGGTCCAATAGATGTTCGGCCCGAAAATCATTCATCAAAAATCCGATTGATCCGCGATTCATGCCATAAATCGCTTTGCCCTGACCCATGAAGCGATGCAGGACTTGCAGCATCAAACCATCGCCCCCTAGGGCGACAATGACGTCTGCGGATTCCGGATCACAATGGCTGAAACTCTGTCGCAACTGATCCAAGGCTGCTTGTGCTTCGGGCACGTCACTCGCAACAAAGGCAATGCGCGGGGTCTCGGTTTGTTTTGTCATCCGTCTACAGTCTCATGATCAGGGGGCCCCATGAAGGGCATTCACGTCTCTATACGCCAAAAGCCCCGGCGCGTCATTTTATCCTGCTAGTCTCAGTTTGCCAGAGGCGATAGGAAAGCGGCATGCAGTGACCGCAGGGTCGAAAGCCAAGTCTGCGGGCTTCTTCTTCGGAGTTGAAAAAAACGCGGTTTTGGCGCTGCATCCGTTTACCCGTGCGGCAGTGCAGCTGCCCATAAATGCGCGAAGGTGCGTTCCCCGCTAGAACCACGTCGGCGTGACGTAAGACCTGCCAGACCGCTTGATCTGTCATGTCGCTATGGGATAGCATGTCTCACCGTTTGGGATTTTTGTGCCGGTATGGTGTCGATCAAGGGCTGTGTCTGGTTTGGCTCTTGCTGAGGCTGGTGGGGTGTGTCCCTGTGGGTGTGGTTAGCCCATGTATTTGATTTTAAACCATGTATTTGATTTTCAAAGTAATTTTCTTTTAATGATGGACGTTTGGATTGTTCCATGCGCAGTTTCATTCTTATTTCTCTCATGCTGAGCCTATGTGCTTGTGCCAATCACCGGATCGACGAGCTGCCGGCGGCGGATGCTGGACAGGCTTTCAAAACGCGATTTGGAACGATTGTTAGCCAACATCGTGTCACGATCCGAACCTCCCCGCAAACAGCGGTTAGCGCCGGGATTTTTGCCGCCGGCGTTGCGGGGACTCTAGCTGCCGTGGACCATGCAACCTTTGTGGGCGGCTCTTTGGCTGGCGGTGTCGCGGCAGCGGCTCTCCATTATTACGGTGAGAACAACAATGCTGTTGAATATCAAATCATGCTTGATAACGGCACAATGATTATTTTGGATCAATTACAGGGCTCGGATGAGCCTGTGTTGCAGGTGGGGGCGGCTGTTGTGGTGGAATTTGGGGCGCTAAGCAGCCGTGTTTTGCCTATGCCGGAAGGGCCTGAGATCATGCAAGCCCCGCGCAGACTTCGATTAAAAGCCAATCAGAAACCGCAAAAAACACTGACAATAGAGGTTTGCAATAAAAGCAATATCGGCGAAAGTAAACGGGAGGGCTGCACTAAATTCTGAGCACTTTCAGAATATAGTCGTTGGCGCTGAGACTCCAATGCCGAGGATCAGGGAGAAGAATGGTGCCGATTGCGGGACTCGAACTCGCGACCTACCGCTTACAAGGCGGTTGCTCTACCAACTGAGCTAAATCGGCCAAACCATATCTCCCTGTCCGCTACCAAGACAGCGACCAAAGAGCAAGGGGGCAGGCGTAAAATTCATCATTTTAATGAAACTTTAGCGCAAATCTCGCTTGTCTGGAGGGGGGATTGTCAGAGTGACCGTTTTTGGGGTGGCAATTTTGGGATTTTATGCAAAAACAACCGTTATTCAGTTTGTATTCAGGAACGGGTGGTTATAAAATAACCATAATTGGAGTCGATCCTTCCTCGCAATGGATGATCGGATCCAAGGCTGAATTGGGTTTCCCCGTGTGGTGGTCTCAATCGGCCCTGTTGAGTTTGGATGTTTGAGTGGCTGTAAGGCCTGATGGAGGGTAAAATGCGGAAAGTCCTTCTTGCAACAGCATTGGTGACCACGCTGGGCATGGCCGTGATGCCGCAGGCTGAAGCGCGCTATGACCGGAATGGTTGGTTGTTGGGTGGTTTAGCAGCCGGCGCATTGATTGGCGGCGCGATGATGGCACAACCTGCGCGTCCTGCGCCTGTTTACTCAGCGCCTCCGGCCTATTATCCAGCACCTGTTTATGTCGAGCCTGAGCCCTATTACCGTTGCCGCGTGGTTAATCGGCGGGTGTGGGATCCTTATCTCGGATCTTGGGTTATTCAGCAACGCGAAGTCTGCCACTAATCCTTCGAACGGAGGCTTCGGGATCTCCTGTGAGGGATTGGAACGAGGCTCAAGGGGTGTGGACATGAAAGTTATTAAGGGAGCTTCGGCTCCCTTTTTGCTGTCTTGAAGATGGAAAAATAATTGCGTCCAACACAAAAAACCCGCGCTGTTGGGCGCGGGTTTTGAAGATTGAACCTATCAACCAAAGAGGCTCAGGGCCTCTTTGGAATCTTGTTCTTAGCGCGAAGAGAAAATATCGCGATCTTTGGTTTCCGGCATGAAGATCAGGCCGATCACAAAGGTACCCAAGGCGACAACAATCGGATACCACAGGCCGGAGAAAATATCCCCTGTCGAGGCTGCAATTGCGAAGGCTGTTGGCGGCAGAAAGCCACCGAACCATCCGT
>CAWUMW010000247.1:0-3550 GCA_963923415.1 uncultured Hyphomicrobiales bacterium
TTCCGCTATGGCTCAATTATCCAATCTCATGGGCAGCGCGGGCGATGGCGTGGCCTCTGTTGCGCGTTCCTTGCTTTCAGGGGGACGCGCGATCTTTGGCCTTTTCTCTATTTTAGTATTTGCGCCTATTATTGCAATTTATCTGCTACTTGACTGGCAAAAAATGCAGGAGGTGATCGCCAGCCTTATTCCTCCGCATAAAAGACCTCTGGTATTCACTATTCTCAACGATATTGATCAGTCTTTGACCGGTTTTATCCGCGGACAAAGTCTTATTTGTCTATTTTTAGGTGTTTGGTACGCCGCCGGATTAAGTCTGACGGGGCTCAATTTCGCTGTTTTGATCGGTGCAACCGCTGGTTTTTTTAGCTTTATCCCGTTTGTGGGGTCGATGGGGGGGCTGTTGGTCGCGGTTGCTTTTGCCCTTGTGCAGTTTTGGCCGGATTACTGGTCTGTGCTTGCTGTGGCCCTGGTTTTTGCAACGGGGCAATTTTTGGAAGGAAATATCTTGTCCCCGCGCATTGTCGGCGGCGCGGTTGGCTTGCATCCCGTATGGTTGATGTTTTCATTATTTGCCTTTGGGGGCCTGTTTGGTTTTCTCGGTCTGTTAATTGCAGTGCCAATGGCTGCAACGCTCGGTGTGCTTATTCGCCATGCCGTCAAAGCCTATCGGGAGAGCGAACTCTATCGCGAGGCCTCTGAGCCATTATGAACATTATCAAGCCCTTCCAACTTGCTCTTGATCTGCCCATTGAAGAACGTTACGGGGCGGAAGACTTTTTGGTTGGCGATAGCAACGCCCTTGCTTATGGCCTTATCGAGCAATGGCCAGAATGGCATGATCCCGTCCTCTTGATGGTCGGTCCGCCCGGATCAGGAAAAACCCATTTGGCGCATATCTGGGCGCGACAGGCCCACGCTTTATTCATTCGCCCGGAAGATATTGCTGCTGCACGGGCTCAAGACATTTTATCAGCGCATGCTGTTTTAATCGAAGATATGGATCAAGGCCGATTTGATGAAGCCTCGCTTTTTCATATTCTGAATCGAGCGCGCGAAACACAATCATCAGTCCTGATTACGGCGCGAACACCACCCAGTGATTGGAAAATACGCACCCCTGATCTGCTATCACGTCTTCGTTTAGCCCCGCGGATTGATCTTCAAGAACCCGATGATGGGCTTTTAACGGCTTTATTGGTTAAGTTTTTTGTTGAGCGCCAAATGGTCGTCGATATGCAGGTTGTGGATTTTATTAAATCAAGAATTGATCGATCTGTCAGTGCGCTACGTGATTTTGTTGATCGGTTGAACCGCGAGGGGCTAGCGCGTAGGCGGCGCATTACGCGTGCTTTGGCCCGTGACGTATGGAAAGCCATGGATCAACAACAAGAGGATATGGGTTGGACCCAAGTTTGAAACAATTTGTCTTGAAACTGTCATAATGGAATGTGACATTGTTGCTCAAATCATTGCCGGACCGCGCGTTTCAGCCCATCATGCCTAGGGAGACCAACACAAATGCTTGAGGCCATGCCAGCTGCCCCCCAAGCAAAGACCACCTCTGCGGGTGATATCATGCTTGATCCTCAGTTGTTTAGCTCGCCTAAGCGGTTTATCAACCGGGAATTATCATGGCTGGGTTTCAATCGGCGTGTGTTGGAAGAATCGGCTAATCCTCATCATCCACTGCTCGAACAATTACGTTTTCTGTCGATCTCCGCAAATAATCTTGATGAATTTTTTATGGTGCGGGTTGCGGGTTTAAGAGGCCAAACCCGAACGGGCGTCACCGATCTTTCGCAAGATGGCCATACACCAGCCGAGCAATTACAGCTGATCGGGGAGGGCGTGTCTGCGCTTGTTTCAGATCAGCAAAGGCGTTGGCATGAATTGCGGCAGGATTTATCTGCTGCTGGTATGTCTATCATTGATCAAACAGATATCAGCATGGAGGAAATTGTTTGGCTGGAAAGCTATTTCCTCGAACATATATTTCCTGTTTTAACCCCTTTGGCGGTTGATCCAGCCCATCCATTTCCATTCATTCCTAATCTTGGATTTACGCTGGCTCTGGAATTATTGCGCAGCAGTGATGGGCGTAAATTGAATGCGCTGATCCGTATTCCGGCGAGCGTTGAGCGCTTTATTCAGCTTCTTCCCTCCGCTGAGGGCGGAAAAGTGCGATTTATGGCCATCGAAAATACGCTTTCTTTGTTCACTAATCGCTTATTCCCTGGTTATCAGGTCAAGGGCTATGGGGCCTTTCGGGTTATTCGTGACAGCGATCTGGAAATTGAAGAAGAGGCCGAGGATCTTGTCCGGCTGTTTGAAACAGCGTTGAAACAAAGGCGGCGGGGATCGGTTATTCGTCTTGAAATAGATGGCGCTATGCCTGAAAGCCTGCAAAATTTTGTCGCCGATGAAATTGGGACTGCACCTGAAGAAGTCTTTGTGATTGACGGCATGTTGGGTCTGAATGAGTTATCTCAACTGGTGTCACTAGACCGGATGGAGTTGAAATTTACGCCCTATAATCCGCGTCATCCTGAGCGGATCCGCGAACATGCAGGCGACTGTTTCGCAGCCATTCGGCAAAAGGATTTGATTGTTCACCATCCCTATGAATCCTTTGATGTGGTGGTTGAGTTTCTCAATCAGGCGGCGCGTGATCCCAATGTCATCGCCATCAAACAAACCTTATACCGCACCTCATCAAACAGCCCGATTGTTCGGGCCTTGGCGGAAGCGGCTGAAGCAGGCAAATCCGTCACCGCTTTGGTCGAATTAAAAGCCCGCTTTGATGAAGAAGCAAATATCCGCTGGGCGCGTGATCTTGAGCGCGCTGGTGTGCAGGTGGTGTTTGGTTTCATTGAACTAAAAACCCATGCCAAATTATCGATGGTCGTGCGGCGAGAAGCAGGTAATTTAGCCACCTATTGCCATATCGGTACGGGAAATTACCACCCCATTACAGCCCGGATCTATACCGATTTATCCTATTTTACGGCTGATCCGGCCATTGGGCGGGATGTTTCTCGGATCTTTAACTTTATTACGGGCTATGCCGAACCCGCTGCTCTGGAAGCCATGGCGGTGTCTCCCTTAACCCTGAAAACCCGCATTCTTGATCACATCAGAGCAGAAAAAGCCCATGCAGAAGCCGGTCGGCCAGCAGCAATCTGGCTTAAATGCAATGCTTTGGTGGATAGTGTGGTGATTGATGCGCTTTATGAAGCCAGCCAATCAGGGGTACAAATTGATCTCGTTGTGCGGGGAATTTGTTGCTTGCGCCCGGGCGTCAAAGGTCTGTCTGAAAATATTCGCGTGAAGTCGATTGTCGGACGGTTTTTAGAACATTCACGCATTTATGCCTTTAGCAATGGGCATGGTTTGCCCAGTCCTGAAGCGCGCGTCTATATTGCCTCGGCGGATCTGATGTCGCGGAATTTGGATCGGCGTGTTGAGGTTATGGCTCCGATTATCAATCCAACCGTTCATGAGCAGGTGCTTAATCAGATTATGATGGCCAATATGCTTGATAATGAGC
>CAWUMW010000248.1:0-3520 GCA_963923415.1 uncultured Hyphomicrobiales bacterium
GTTCATGCGGTACGCGATGTAAGTTTTGATGTGATGGCCGGCGAAGTTTTGGCGCTGTGCGGTGATAATGGCGCTGGCAAATCAAGCCTCATCAAAATGATTTCCGGCGCCGAGGAGCCAAGCGCCGGAACGATGTGGCTGAAAGGCAAGAAAGTGTACTTCCGCTCTCCTGCGGAGGCTTTGGAACAAGGCGTTGCCACCATCTATCAAGATTTGGCGCTCGCTCCGCGGCTGTCGATTCAGCAAAATATTTTCTTGGGCTCGGAATTAACCACGCCTTTGATCGGCTCATTCTTTCCCTTGCTTGATCGCGCGCGCATGGCCGCTGAGTCCCGCGCCTATTTAGGGCGGCTCAACCCGACCCTTGCGGATGTAACGCGACCTGTGCAAACGCTGTCTGGTGGACAGCGACAGGCTGTTGCCATCGCGCGGGCCTTACGATGGAATGCCTCCATTATCATCATGGATGAACCAACCGCGGCTTTGGGTGTGAAAGAAACCGCGCAGGTTCTTGATCTCATCCGCGTGTTAAAAGCTGAAGGACGTACCGTGATCCTGATCAGCCACACGATGCAGGATGTCATTGCTTTGGCTGATCGGGCAATTATTCTGAGTGGCGGGCAAAAAATTGATGACGTGCGGATCAACGGCTTAACAGCTGATCAACTCGCACACAAAATTTCTCAGCCCAATCATGATCTGCCCAATCATGATCCACACATGCCTTCTTTCCCGCATTCTTCGCACGCGTAACACTCTTTACTGAACGCACGAACAATGCATGATGGCCTCATTGATTTTTTGTGATGTCTGGATGATCGGCTGTGCCCCTGCCTCGTTCCAAACCCGCTCCACACAGATCCCCCGTCTTAGACGATGCGATGGCGGATCCACGCTCGATCCGCCGGGTTGAGGATCACCGTTTTGTCACCGGGCAAGGGTGTTATGTGGATGACCAGTCTACGCCCAACCGTGTCTTTGCTGCTTTTTTGCGCTCCCCCCATGCACATGCCCGCATCACCGCCCTTAAGGTTGATGCGGCGCACGCTATGAAAGGCGTGCTGGGTGTATTTACCGCACAAGACGTCAATAAACGCGATGATCATCCTGACGGATTAGGCCCCTTACCGACCTCCATTCAACTTGGCGAACGATCCACTCTTTATGTGCCACCCCGCTTCCCCTTATGCGCTGAAACGGTGCGGTTTGTAGGGGACCTTGTTGCCATGGTGGTTGCCGACTGCCCACGGCGCGCACAAGAGGCTTTGGAACAGATAGAGATCGATTATGAACCTCTCAAACCAGTGATCGATCCGCTAACCGCTACGGACACAGACCAACCGCGCATTTGGCCTGAGGCTGCGCATAACCAAGCCTTTCTTTATGAGCGCGGCGACGACGCGGCCACCCAAAAGGCCTTTGCCAAAGCTGCGCATTGTGTGGAACTCTCTTTGGTCAATAACCGCATTGCCGCCGCAGCGCTTGAGCCACGCTGTGCCGTGGCGACATGGGACGCACAGACCGCCTCTTATCACCTCAGCCTGAGTGCCGCCTCACTGCATTTTATTCAAAAAGAATTGGCGGACTGCGTGCTTGCTCATCCAAACGAACAGCTGGTGCTGATCAGCCCGGATGTTGGGGGTGGGTTTGGCATGAAAAATGTCACCTATCCTGAATATGCGCTTTTGCTTTGGGCCAGCAAGAGATTAAACCGCCCAATCCACTGGACCGCTGAACGCATGGAAGATTTTTTGTCGGGCGTGCATGGCCGCGACAATGTCACCCATGCGCGTTTGGCGCTTGATCGTCGCGGACGGTTTCTTGCGCTTGATATTGAAACACGCGCCAATATCGGAGCCTATGTCACGTCTCTAGGACCGGGCAGTGCGACGGTGGCGCCAACGCCTGCCATGGGCGGGCTATATGCCATCCCCACTCTATCGATGCGCGTGCGGGGCGTCTTTACCACAATGGCACCGATTGACGCCTATCGTGGGGCTGGCAAACCCGAAGCCAATTATATGTTGGAACGATTAATTGACTGCGCAGCCGCGCAGATCAACATGGATCCCATTGCATTACGACGCCGCAATTTCATCAAAACATTTCCCTACACCAACGCCACCGGCTTTACGCTTGATTGCGGGGAATTTGAACACAATCTCGATCGCGCCTTGCAGGCCATTGACGCCAAAGGCTTTGCCAAACGACGCGCCGCCGCCAAAAAGACCGGACGTTTGCGCGGGCTTGGGATTGGCTGCTTTTTGGAAACCTCACGCGGACCCGCTGAGGAAGAGGCGTGGCTGCAATCAACGCACGATGGCTTGATCGAGATCGTGGTTGGCACCCAATCGAATGGACAGGGCCATGAAACAAGCTTTCCGCAGCTCATGGCTTCGCTGCTGCATGTGCCCGCCTCGATGTTTCGCTACGTCCAAGCCAATACCGCGCTCATTCCAACTGGCGGCGGGCATGGCGGAGCGCGCTCCTTGCATATGGCGGGCACGGCCCTTGTTCATGCAGCGCAAGATTTTTTACAGACCGCGCGCCGCAGCGCTGCCGCATCGTTGCAGCTTGAGGCCGACCAACTTGTCTATGTACAGGGTGTGTTTACACAAAATGCCCAAGCGCCATTAGTCGGGCCGCATATCAGCCTGCAGGATCTATTGCGCCTAATCCCTGCAACGCCATCTCTGCAAAGGCTTGAAGGGCACGGCATTTTTAAACAAGCCCCTCTGACATTCCCTAATGGCTGTCATGCGGCTGAAATCGAGTTGGACCCCGATACCGGCGCTGTGACGTTGATCGCTTATATTGCCATTGATGATTATGGGCGATTAATTAATCCGATGCTGACGGAAAGTCAGGTGCAAGGCGGCTTGATGCAAGGCATTGGGCAAGCGCTGATGGAGGCTATCCATTACGATACAGACAGCGGTCAATTGATCACATCAAGCTTGATGGATTATGCAGTGCCACGTGCCGACCAAGCCCCACCCATGAAGATTTCTTTGGTGGAATGCCCTACCCGCTCCAATCCACTCGGCGTAAAAGGAGCTGGACAAGCAGGCGCGATTGGCGCTCCGCAGACAGTGATGAATGCGATCATTGATGCGTTAAAACCCTATGGGATCAGACATATCGATATGCCTGCCACTCCGGCGCGCATTTTTGCAGCGATCCAAACCGCCCGCACACAGCATCCGGCGTAAAATATTTCGCATGGGCCATTTGCGCATAGACCATTTTCGCATGGACCATGTGAGCCCCTTCTATGTTGGAGCCCCGCTATAAGGTTATGCGCCATAACACAAAAACTGATTTTGAGGCTCTGTTCAATCGAGCGTCTTTCAATCTGCATGGATTGTGTCATCACGTCTTTACAAAAAAAGCCTCACAAGAACGCTCTTGAGAAGCCTGATCCAGACAAAGATGATTATTGGTTTTTTCTAAGTGGTTTTTTTGCTGTGGTTTTTTTGCTGTGGTTTTTTCTATTTAGGTTTTCCGATGGTGGGCGCAC
>CAWUMW010000249.1:0-3515 GCA_963923415.1 uncultured Hyphomicrobiales bacterium
CGTATCATTTTATCGGGCTTGAATGCGGAACGTGTGTTGATTGCCGCTGAATGTATTGGGGATGCGTATTGGTTTATCGATAAGGCTTCAGCCTATGCGCGCACGCGCATTGTGTTTGACAAACCCATCGGCCAGAATCAAGGGATCCAATTCCCGATCGCCAAAGCCTATGCGGCAACAAAAGCAGCTGATGCAATCCGTTATCAAGCTGCGGCTTTGCATGATGCGGGATTGGCGTATGGGACGGAAGCGAATATGGCGAAAATGCTGTGCGCGGATGCCTCGTGGGAAGCTGCAAATATGTGCTTGCAAACGCATGGTGGATTTGGGTTTGCAGCCGAATATGATGTGGAGCGCAAATTCCGTGAAACCCGCTTATATCAAGTGGCCCCGATCTCAACCAATCTCATTCTCGCATATATTGGTGAGCATGTGCTTGACTTGCCCCGATCCTATTAGACGGAGCTTGGGGGATGGGATCATCAGCCATTGATCAGCATGCGGTGGTCTCGTCGGAATGTGCGCCAGCAATCCCGGAATCAGTGGCGCCGTGGCGCGCCTTTTCAGCCTATTGCTCGCCAGCTTATGTCGAGCAGGTGGGATCTGATCTCAGCGGCCTGACCTTTGCGTGCAAAGATATGGTGGTCTTCAATAATCGGGCACCTTTGTGTGGATTGCCTCAGGCGCCAGATTTGGGGCTAAGCGGGACCGCTCCGGTGCTTCAATCCGTGTTGCAGGCAGGGGCGGCGCTGCAAGGATTGAGCACCATGCCCGCTCTCGCTTATGAGCCTTCAGGCCTTCATCATGATGGGACACGCCCTGTGAATCCGTGGGGAGCGGATTTGATTAGCGGTGGATCAAGCTCTGGGTCTGCGGTAGCGGTCGCAGCAGGCTTGGTTGATTTTGCGATTGGCTCAGATACAGCGGGTTCATTGCGGATTCCGGCGCAGGCCTGCGGCGTGGCCAGTTATAAACCAAGCTATGGTTTGCTGTCTCTTGAAGGCGCGATGCCGCTTGCGCCTTCGCTTGATTGTCTCGGATTTCTTGCGCGTGATGTGGCTTTGTTGCAGCGGATAGGGGCAGTGCTTACCCCATCGCATCAAGACCAAATCCAAATTCAAAACCAAGCCCCATCGCTTTACTGGGCCGAAGACTGTTTTTTATCCTCTGTGCCTGAGATCGGGCATCTGCATCACACTATGCTGGGGTCGTTAGATAAACAGGGGATTGCGGGCCGCACGATCCCCCTCGCTGATTTGATGCAGGCCGCCGATGCACCCTTATTCACAGTGCTGGATGGGGAAGCCTATCAGAGCTTTCTCCCCTTGCTGCAGGCGGGCCTATTGCCTGAGACGCTCAGCCGCCGTCTTCAGAAAGGCGCGCGTTACGATGCCGAAGCGCGGTCTGCGGCGCGGCATGTGGGGACACAGCTTTATCAGCACTTGATGAAACGCCTGCCAGAAGATGCGTGTCTGATCGTCCCAGCAATGCCTTGTCTGACGCCGACCCATAGACTGTGCACACCGGGCACAACAGATTTTTCAGCCAAAGCACTTTATGCGCTCTCAGCCTTTACGCGTTTGGCCAGCCTGCTTGGTTTGCCGGTGGTCACGCTTCCGGTTGCGCAGGATGGACGGGGCGCGCCTTTGGCTGTGCAGGTGATCGGTCATCGTGGTCAAGATGCGTATGTTTTGGCCATGGCGAAGCGCGTGCAGGATGCTTGTGGTTTTGTTTCGTCGGCCTATGCTGATCTGAGGGGGAATGCTTAATGTCTGGGTCTGCCGCCAAGGCTTTGTCGGGTTTGCGTGTGCTTGATTTGACGCGGGTGCGCGCAGGCCCGACCTGTTGCCGCATTCTGGCCGATTTTGGTGCGGATGTGATCAAAATCGAAGCGCCTGATGGGGTTGATCCCAATGAGGGCATGTCGGGTCCGCGCGATGGCTATGACATGCTCAATCTTCATCGGAACAAACGCTCTTTGACCCTTAATCTGAAAAAGCCCGAAGGGCTCGCAGTGTTTATGGATCTGGTCAAACAGGCCGATGTGGTGGTGGAGAACTATCGTCCCGATGTCAAAGACCGATTGGGCTTTGGGTATCAAGCGCTGCAAGCGGTCAATCCCCGTATTATCTTATGTTCGATCTCTGGCTTTGGTGAAGACGGGCCTTATCGCAACCGTGCAGGCTTTGATCAGATTGCCCAAGGCATGGGCGGTTTGATGTGGGTAACGGGCTTGCCGGATCAAGGCCCGGTGCGTGCCGGTATTGCAATTGCTGATTCAAGCGCTGGTATTTATGCCGCCAATGGCATTTTTATTGCTTTGCTAGAGCGAGCCCAGTCCGGGCAGGGGCAATGGGTTCAGACCTCGCTGTTGCAGGCACAAATTGCGATGTGCGATTTTCAAGCAGCGCGTTGGTTGGTGGATCAGGTGGTGCCGCCGCAAGCGGGCAATGATCATCCCTATTCAACCCCGATGGGCGTGCTGCCAACCCAAGATGGCTATATCAATATTGGTGTTGCGGGGGATCGGCAATGGCGCGCTTTGTGCGAGGCGCTTCAGCTGCCTGATGTGCAAAAGGATCCGCGCTTTCAGACGCAGGATGATCGCTTCAAACATCGGCCTGCATTAAACGAAATTTTGCATAAACATTTTGTGCAAAAAACCTCTGCGCATTGGTTGGCCTTATTGGAAGCGCACGGCATTCCCGCAGGACCGATTTATACAATGGATGAGGTGTTTGCGGATCCGCAGGTTCAGCATTTGGGCATGGCGCAAACGCTTACGCATAAAAGGCGGGGTGAAGTGCGTTTGGTGGCCCAGCCTGTGACCCTCTCGCGGACGCCCGCCCGTCTTGATCATATTCTCTCAGATAAAGGGGATGATACGGATCAGATTTTGCACGGATTAGGCTATGATGCAGAGCGCCTGCGCATGCTGCGCGACAAGCAGATTATTTAATTAAAAGTTGAGAAGGGGTTTTGGGTGACCGACAATTCGAATGAGCAGACCGCAGGCACACTCACCTATCACGCAGAGGGTGGGATTGCGCGGTTGGTGATCAATCAACCGCAGCGCATGAATGCCATGAATTTTGATATGTGGCAGGCCTTACCGCGTCTGTTGGCGCAAGCGGAGGCGGATGCGTCGGTGCGCGTGATCACGTTGGAAGGTGCCGGTGACAAAGCCTTTTGTGCGGGCGCAGATATTTCGCAATTTGGTGCGCAACGCTCAACGCCTGAAGCGGTGCGCCGCTATGAGGAGGCGGTCACGCAAGGCAATCAGGCTTTGCAGCAAGTGGGCAAGCCAACGGTTGCGTTGATCCGCGGCATTTGCTTTGGCGGCGGGTTTGGTTTGGCGATGTGTTGTGATTTGCGTTATGCGCGCGCTGATGCGCGCTTTCGGATTCCCGCTGCACGGCTCGGGCTTGGCTATGCCTATGGGGGTATTGAATTGCTCTACCGTAAATTGGGCATGGCGCCTGTTGCGGATTTGTTGCTGAGCGCACGGATTTTGG
>CAWUMW010000250.1:0-3503 GCA_963923415.1 uncultured Hyphomicrobiales bacterium
GGAATATGGCGATATCTTTGATGGTTCGGCTGAGATTGAGCGCAAGGTCACAGAATTGAAAGAAGCAGCGCGCCAAGAGTTAACTCGGATTGAGACTTTGGGTGGCGCGGTGGTCGCGGTTGAACAGGGCATCATGAAGCGGGCTCTGGTGGAATCGAATGCCCGGCGCATTGTCGGGATTGAGCGCGGGGACCAAGTGGTGGTGGGCGTTAATCGCTGGGGTGATAGTGAACCCTCGCCTTTGACGGCTGGCGAAGGCACAGTGTTGACGGTGCCGGATCATGTGGAGACTGATGCGATTGCCCGTATTCGGGCTTGGCGCGCGGCAAGGGATCACGTGGCAGTCGAGAGCGCTTTACAGGCGCTTGAACAAGCCGCGCGCGATGGGTCCAATATTATGCCGGCGTCGATTGCCTGTGCCAAAGCGGGTGTGACAACGGGTGAATGGGGTGAGGCATTGCGCGGAATTTTCGGGCGCTATCGGGCACCCACGGGCGTGTCGATTGAAACGACAACGGAACCTGCCAATGATGAAATCAAAGTGATGATTGCCGATCTCGCACAAGGACTGGGTGAACAGCCGCGTTTGCTGGTTGGTAAGCCAGGTCTTGACGGCCATTCCAACGGAGCAGAGCAAATTGCATTGCGGGCGCGTGATGTCGGTTTTGAGGTCACCTATGACGGGATCAGGCTAACACCAGAAGAAATTGTTGCCCAAGCGATTGCGAGCAAAACCCATCTGATCGGCTTGTCGATTCTCTCAGGCTCGCATGTGCCTTTGGTGCGCGATGTCATGGCGCGGTTACGCCAAGCGGGGCTTGATCATATTCCGGTGGTGGTTGGTGGTATTATTCCGCAAGAGGATGAAAATATTTTGCGCAATATGGGCGTGCGTGCGGTCTACACACCCAAAGATTACGCCATGGATGCCATCATGGTGGATATCGTCAAGGTTTTGCAAAAAGCGCATATTCAATAAGCAAAGCTTTAAGGGTGCTGCACAGCAGTGTGGTTAACACAAAGTTAAAAGCGCTTCCTCTCTCAGTCCCGAATGCAGATAAAAATGTCGAGATGTGGAACATCCCATCAACGAATCAAGAAAGCGCCAAGTGATCTAATCGCGCCTCATTTTGTAAAGTTCTGTGTATCAGTTTATGATACGTTTGATCGTGCATGGTTAATAAATCTTAAAACCTAAGAGACATGTTGATCCCTTTATAAGACGGAACAGACTGAACAGAGAACGAACAGGGCTCGAATCGCATTTGGCGCCTCGCGCTGATTCTGGCACTCATTTTCAGGCAGCGTTCAAGAGCAAAAAGAGTTTCAGAGAGCAACAATCGATAGGCTTGATGAAGAAGCGCTCCCTATTCTGAATCGATCAGCAGATGACAATCCCAAAATAAGACAAAACAGAAAAAAACAGGAACGAACGGGGCCCGAATCGCATTTGGTGTGGAGCGCTGATTCTGCGCGTTACTTTGATGCAGCATTCAAGCGCATCAGTCGTTTGAGCGGGTGGGGATGATCGGTTTTGATAAATAGGCTCAACAAAACCTTACCCGTGACGGTGTCAGCAATCCCGAAATAAGACAGAAACGAAAAAAGCAAGAACGAACAGGGGTCGAATCGGAAGAGCGGATTCTTGGATCAATGACTGTTTATTTTGCCAAGCTGGTCGTTCATGCGCGCCAACAAAAAATCAAGCACAGGGTTAACATGGCGTAAAGATTGCAAATCTCCAGACAGCGTCAATGCCTTGACAGGATGAGATCGCGGCACAGGATCAGAGGCAGGCCTGTGCATAATAAGTCTGGGGATTTGTTCGGCCTGTGCGGAACAAAGCGAATAACTTTTGTCCACAGCCTGTGAATTATGCGGATAACGCGCAAGCCCTGCTATTTGGCCTCTGTTGCAGACCTCTCTTTGTCCCCAACGCATGAGCCAATGCTTTGGATAAGCTATACGCCAAGGGTGTGATGATCACATACAGGATCGGGGATAGGTTCATAAAAAAGGCGGTCCTAAGGACCGCCCTGATAAATGACGCGCATACTGCGCTCAAGTGAACTGTCAAAAAATTTACAGAGACAGTTTACATCGTTGACGTAAAGCCGCCATCTACGACCAGTTGATGGCCTGTCACATAGCCCGCTGCTTCAGAGGCAAGAAACACGGCTGCGCCGCCCAATTCACTGGGCTTACCCCACCGCTTCAGTGCGGTCCGACCATTGACGCGCGCAACAAAGGCCTCGTCTTTGAGTAAAGCTTCATTGATTTCTGTTTCGAAATAACCCGGTGCAATGGAATTGCTGGTAATGCCGGATTCACCTAATTCAGCCGCCAGGGACCGGGTGAGAGCCGCCAATCCAGCTTTGGAAGCCACATAGGCATGAATGGTTGCCCGTCCCAAAATACCGGTGATCGAGGTTGTGAAAATCAGGCGTCCAAATTTCTGTTTTTTCATTGGACCGATACAGGCCTGAGCGAGAAAGAAACAGGATTTCAAATTGGCATTGACCACACGGTCCCAATCATCTGATTGCCAATCTTCAATTGCATTACGATGTTGGATACCGGCATTGCCGATCAAAATATCAAGACGTCCATGCTGTTTGACAATACCATCAACCGCATGGGCCGCAGCCTGTTGATCCGTCACATCAAAGGCAGCAATCGAGGCTTGCAAACCTTTGGCCTTTAGCGCGTCGGCTTGACGGGTCAGTGATTGCGCATCACGGCTATTAAGAACAACATGCGCGCCAGCCCATGCTAAGGCTTCGGCCATGGCAAAACCTAAACCGCGTGAAGCACCCGTGACGAGAGCAACGCGCCCTTTTAATGAAAACTGGTTCTGACTCATCGGGACATATCCTTTTCTTCGTGTGGGGGCGTCATTTAAATGGTGGCTTCGATCATCGTGCGCAGCTCTTTCGTCACCTCTGGCATGACACCAAACCAGGCTTTGAAGGCGGGGCGCGCTTGATGCAACAGCATGCCCAGACCATTGACGGTGGTATTGCCGCGCTTGCGGGCTGAGGCCAGCAAAGAGGTTTCAAGCGGAATATAAACAATATCCGAGACCAGCGCGGAGGTGGGTAATTTGTCGAGACTGATGTCGTGTTCGGGCTGCCCCACCATGCCTTGGCTTGTGGTGTTGATCAGCATGGCAGCGCCTTCCATGGCGTCATTGCGGGCCGACCAAGAATAGGTTTTGATGGGTCCGCCAAATTCACGCGCCAAGTCGTCGGCCCGTATGGCTGTGCGGTTAAGCAGGCGAATTTCTTTGGCCCCTTCATCAATTAGGCTCACCAAGACAGCGCGCGCCGCACCGCCTGCGCCCAACACAACGACAGGGCCCGTGTCAGCCCGCCAATCGGGTTTGGCCTCGCGGATAGAGGCAATATAGCCGAAACCGTCATTGTTGGTGCCAGACAAAGATCCGTCTGCGCCGACAATGACGCAGTTCATGGCACCGATGCGGCGTGCGACCGGATCAACAT
>CAWUMW010000251.1:0-3490 GCA_963923415.1 uncultured Hyphomicrobiales bacterium
TGCCTACCTAACCGCTCTTGGCTCAGATTGCAATCCCCCAGCCGCAAGAGAAACCGCGGTTTTAAGGATTGACCCTTGTCAGAGCTCTGCCTAGGGTGCGCTCGAGTTTGAGGCTGCATGATCCGCGGCCCCCTTTAAAAAACATGCTCTTGCTTGTTCTGACCTGAGATTTTTGGCCTAAGATTGTTTGAACCCATGACCGAGCTCTCCTCTCCTGCATTGCACCTGACCGCCCTTGAAAGCACGGCCTGGCCGTTTGAAGAGGCCCGCAAATTGCTGGCCCGGATCGAGCGCAGTGGTCAAAAAGAAGTGTTATTTGAAACAGGCTATGGTCCGTCTGGTCTGCCCCATATCGGCACATTTGGCGAAGTGGCCCGCACCAGCATGGTGCGGCATGCCTTTCGTGTCTTAACTGAGGATAAAATCCCGACCCGTCTGATTGCCTTTTCCGATGATATGGACGGCCTGCGCAAAGTCCCCGACAATGTTCCCAATAAAGACCTGCTGGCCGCCCATCTTGGTAAGCCGCTGACCAGCGTGCCCGATCCCTTTGGCACCCATTCCTCCTTCGGGGCGCATAACAATGCCCGTTTAATGGCTTTTCTTGATCAATTTGGTTTTGACTACACCTTCTTGTCCTCGACAGAATGTTATCGGTCTGGCCAGTTTGACGCCATTTTACTGCGGATTTTAGAGCGCTATGACGCTGTCATGGATGTGATGCTGCCGTCGTTGCGCGAAGAGCGCGCCCAAAGCTATTCGCCCTTCCTGCCGCTGCATCCCAAAACCAATATCGTGATGCAGGTCAGTATTGATGAAATCAATCATGCCAAAGGCAGCATTCTGTGGACCGATCCAGACACTGGCGAGCAATTTGAAAGCCCTGTCACGGGCGGGCATTGCAAATTGCAATGGAAGCCGGATTGGGCCATGCGCTGGGTGGCCTTGGGCGTTGATTATGAAATGGCCGGCAAGGACCTGATCGACAGCGTCAAATTGTCGAGTGAGATTGCCCGCACTTTAAGCGGCGATCCACCAGAGGGGTTCAATTACGAATTATTCCTTGATGAAAAGGGACAAAAAATTTCTAAGTCCAAAGGCAATGGTCTGACGATTGATGAATGGTTGACCTATGCCACACCCGAGAGCCTGTCGCTGTTCATGTATCAAAAGCCGCGCGAAGCGAAACGGCTTTATTTTGATATTATTCCGCGCATGGCCGATGACTATCTGACTTTCCGCGAAAAATATCCGCAGCAGGCCGCGCGCGAGCAATTGCTCAATCCGGTCTGGCATATTCACAATGGTGCGCCTCCCCAACCTGAGCGCGTGCAAACCGCAGGCACCAATGCAACCGCCACCAGCCTGTCTTTTGCGATGTTGCTCAATCTGGTTGCCGTCGCCAATTCTGAAGAGGCTGCGGTGCTGTGGGGCTTTATTCGGCGTTATGCGCCAGCCGCCTCGCCCGCCGATCACCCCGATTTAGATCGCCTGGTTGGCTATGCCTTGCGCTATTACCGGGATTTCGTCCGCCCCGCCAAACGCTATCGGGAACCGAGCGCCGAAGAAGCGATCGCTCTCAAAGATCTCGCTGAGATTTTAGCGCCCCATCACGGCTCCACCGATGGCGAAGCCTTGCAAGCTTTGGTATATGAGATCGGGCGCAAACATTTTCCCGATACAAGCGGCAAAGCCAAAAGTCCGGACGGACGTCCGGGGGTCAGCCAGCAATGGTTTACAAGCTTGTATCAGATCTTGTTGGGGCAGGATCGGGGTCCGCGCTTTGGCTCTTTTGTTGCTTTGTTCGGCGTTCAAGAAAGCTGCACCCTGATCGCCCAAGCCTTGGACGGTCGGTTGATCGCCGCGCATGAGGATTTCTTGCGCACACGAGGTTGAGATGACCTCACTGTTATCTTTGCTGCTATTGGCTTGCAGTGTGTTGGCCACCTCCTTTCTGTCGGGCGTGTTTGGCATGGCTGGCGGCATGGTGCTGATCGGGATTTTGTTGATCCTGCTCGATGTCGCGGAAGCAATGATTTTATTCGGAGTCACTCAAACCGCCTCCAATGGTTGGCGCTGTTTTTTATGGCGCAGCCATATCCGTTGGCCGATTTTCTGGCGCTATGCGTTGGGCTCATTGGCCATGTTCGCTTTGTTTCGATTCATTGCGTTTTTGCCCGACAAAATGATGATCTATCTGGGCATGGGCCTGATGCCGTTTCTGGTGGAATTGCTGCCAAGCCGCTGGCAACCGCATATCGAACGGCGTGGCGCTCCGTTTTTTTGTGGCGCCTTGATTATGGCCTGCCAATTATTGGCGGGCGCGGCTGGTAATATTCTGGATCTGTTTTTCAACAAAAGCGCGTTGGACCGCAAAGCCATTGTTGCCACCAAAGCCGCCACCCAAACACTCGCCCATATCTTGCGGGTGGCTTATTTCGGCTCACTGTCTCTGGAGGCCCTGTCTACCTTGCCGTGGTGGATTTATCTGGGCTCCATTGCGCTGGCCTTCACAGGCACAACAATGGCCACCCGCGTTCTGAACCGGATGAGCGATACCGATTTCAAAAAATGGAGTCGGTGGATTATTTTAACCGTCAGTGCCGTCTATGTGCTGCGCGGTCTGCTCTTGGCATGGGCATGATCTGGCATGGACGTGATCTGGCATGGGCGTGATCCCCGCGCGCTTTATTGCGCAGCCCATAAAATGCGCGAGACAAAATTCACATCACTGAGCGGCAAACTATGCAAGGTTTCGTCGGCAAAACACACAAAATCTAAATTGCGTGCACTCTGACGAACCAACTCACCCAAATAAAGCCGCTTATCGTGGCAATGCACCACGATACGGTCACCGCGCCGCAGCGTGGCCCGCGAAGAGACAATCAACACATCCCCAAAGCGATAATGCTTGCCACCTTCTTGCCCGGTAATTTCCAAAGCATAAACATGCGTGCCATCGGCATCCGGGAAGGGCAGATCATCCCACCACTCCCCTTTCGGCTGGGCCTGCGAATCAAAGGCGGCCTGCGCCCCGGCCTCAGCAAAACCAATCAGCGGGATCATCCGCGAGGCATGATTTTCTCCCGCCTCCTGCAACAATCCCATAAATTCATCCAGCTGGACCCCTGTTGCCTCTAAAACCTTGGCAATGGATTCTGTGGACGGCCAGCGCAATCGACCATCCGGCGACATCCGCTTTGACCGATTAAAGGTGGTTGGATCCAGACCAGCCCGCCGCGCCAGACCAGAGGCCGACAATCCGGCCTTCTTTGCAACGGCATCAATCGCCGCCCAGATATCGCCATGACTTAATTTCATACGCGTTCTCCGAAAGACCCCAGAGCCTGATCCCGCCACCACACCATCACTGACCCGCAGGAGCGCACCCAATGGGTGCCTCTCACACCAGCCTGTTAACCCGGCCTGCCGACCGAATCCGATTCTAAGTATAAATTCTTCTGCAATTAGGAAACAATGCCGTAAATGG
>CAWUMW010000252.1:0-3472 GCA_963923415.1 uncultured Hyphomicrobiales bacterium
TCTGGCAGCATGGACACCATCAAAGCGCCTAAAACGGGCCCCCACACCGTGCCAATCCCACCTAAAAACAGCATGGTGAAACTTTGAATGACCATCGCGCTGCCAAAAACCTCTGGGCTGATAAAGCCAACAAAATGCGCAAATAACGATCCGGCAACCGATGCATAAAGAGCTGCAATCACAAAGGCGATCAATTTATAGCGGGCGACATGAATGCCCAAAGCCCGCGCTGCGGCCTCGGAACCTGCAATAGCACGCAGCGCACGGCCAAAGCGGGATTGACGCATCCGGTTTGCCATCCAGACACCAAACACCATGATCACCGTCAGCGCCACCAATTGCTGTTTTTCAGTGGCCAGTTCAAACCGTCCAATCCCCAACGGTGGAATCCCTGAATAGCCCATATAACCCATGGTCAGGCTGTTCCATTCAATGCTGATTTCATAGGTAATCAGGCCCAAGGCAAAGGTTGCCATTGCCAAATAATGCCCACGCAATTTCAAAGTCGGATATCCAACAACAGCCGCGACACCACCCGCAAATACCATCGAGACCAGCATGGCCGGCAGTGGATCCCAAGAATAGCCGCCACTCAAAATCGCTGACCCATAGCCCCCCAACGCCGCAAAGGCGTTTTGCCCAAACGAGGCCTGCCCGGTATAGCCCATGAAAAAATTGAGCCCCGTGCAAAAGATGGCGTAAATGGCAGCAAAGCCAACAACCGTGACCACATAGCCGCTCGAATTTAAAGCCAACAGCAAAACCGCCAGCACGCACGAGACGGGAACCAGCGATTCAGAGAGCGCGCCAAACCGCGTTCTAATGGAGGTAATACTGGGCGAGGTCATGATGGGATTTGATCTCATGGGCCGGAAGCTCGGCAACAATCGTTCCCAAGGACAACACATAAACCCGTTGAGCCAATTTCAACGCCAAGGGCGCTTTTTGCTCAACCAGTAAAATGCCAAGTCCTCGGCGGTTTAATTCACCTAATGTTTCTAAAATTTCACTCGCCACGCGCGGCGCCAGTCCAAGCGATGGCTCATCCAGCATCAATAATTTCGGGTTCGCCATCAATGCCCGCCCAATCGCCAGCATTTGTTGCTCGCCCCCAGACAAGGACGAGGCAATCTGCGACAGACGCTCCTTCAATCGCGGAAAGAGTTGGTAAACATCTTGCAGCCGTTGCTGAAGCCCCTCTTGATGGTCTGCTGTATAAGCCCCCAACAAGAGGTTTTCTTCAACACTCATTTGCCCGAACAGTCCCCGCCCTTCCTGCACCATGATTAACCCGGCTTTTGCCCGGGCATGGGTTGGATAAGCGGTGATATCGACCCCTTTAAAATGGATCTGTCCGGTGCTGTGGATCAGCTGGGTCATAGCCCGCAACATCGTACTCTTTCCAGCCCCGTTCGGGCCTAGAACCGTGACCAGCTCCCCTTCCGCTATGGTCAAAGAGGTCGGCTTGAGTGCATGAACCTGCCCATAAGAGGCTGACAGATTCTGCACATCAAGCAGACAACCAGATGTTGCCGCCATCACCGTTACTTCTGGACCAGCTGCGCGTTGCGCACCACACCGATCACGAAGGGATTTTCCGTAATCCCGACATGCTGATCTGCTGAGAAGTTATATTTGGTGGTCGAGCCCTGAAAGCCTGTCACTTTTTCTAAAGAGTCTCGCATCGCACTTCCATCAAGCGATTTGCCGAGCTCTGCTGCTTTCGCAATCACGAAGATGGAATCCCACCCGCGTGAAGGCGCATTCGGATCACGATCGCCGTATTTTTCACGCCATGCTTTCAAGAACAAATCTGCAGCCTCACGCGCCGGACCGGCAGGAATTGACTCAGGGATCTGCACACTGGTGGCAACAAACAAGAACCGTTCGCCCAACACTTCACCCGCTTGCTTGAACAAAGCCCCATCATCAAGCCCAGCCATATAAATCATTTTATCTAAGCCAAGCTGTTTGATGTTTTTAGCGATGGTCACTGTTGAACCGCCAATGCCCATTTTAATAATAGCGCCTGCGCCTGCAGCTTGAATCCTGCCAATCTGCACACTCATATCCGCGTCATCTTGCTTATAGGTTTCGATGGCCACAACCTCGATACCGAAATCAGCCGCCAGCTTTTCCCCTAAGCCCTTCATCAAATTGGCATAGGGTGACGGATCATGCAGAATACCGACTTTACGGATATCGGTTTTTTCTTTCAGATAACGATAGCGCGACTCCACTTCGAAACGCGGTGGAGGCAACAGGCTGAACGCCCACTTCACCTCTTCTGGACGGGGTGGCAAAATCGAGCACAACACCATCGGCAAAGAGGCACGCACCACAAAGCTGGCGGCAGCAAAATTGCCCGCCGAAACACAGCCACTATCAAAAATCTGTACATTGTCGTTTGAGATCATCTTGCGATAAACAACCACAGCCTCTTGCGGCTCAGAGCGATTATCCTCGGCAATCATCTCGATTTTTTTGCCCAGCAGACCGCCTTTGGCATTGAAGTAGTTAATCGCCAATTCCATCCCATCGCGCCAGCCCCGATCATTGGTCGCTGCATAGCCGGTCAGACCCAAAGCAGATCCGATTTTATAGGTATTTTGTGCCTGCGCGGGCAGAACACTCGCAAGGGCCACAAAGATGACAGCGAGCGCTTTCAAACGATGATGCATGGGGGGTCCTCCACCGTGGTGATGATCCGGGTTTGATGCTCTGCATGAATAAGGTCTGGACGCGCCTCACAGCAGATCAGACAAGCCTTGGATTTCTTTTTGTTTCGATAGGCAATACAATGTTCTTTTATTTTGCTTGCCTTGGATCGTGCTGTCAAGCCTGCCCGATTTGCGGATTGAGATGCCCCAAAAGCTCTGAAATCTGCTGCGCTGCGCCTAAAGTCCGGCGGATTTGCTCAGCTGAAGGCACCCCATCGATGAATTGGATCGAATCAACAATGCCAATGATCGCGGCGAGATGACCATCAGCGCCAAAAATAGGCGCTGCCAATGTGTTTAAGCCAATCAAGATTTCATTGGGGGCTGTGGCCCAGCCGCGATCCCGTATTCGGGCTATTTCTTGCTCTAATAACACAGGATTCACAATCGTGTGCGGCGTTAACAGGTCAAACCGTCCCCGCTCCAAATGAGCCATCACGGCGGGATCTGAAAAAGCCAGACCGACTTTTCCTTGTGCTGAAGCATGCAGAGGCAGCAGGGAACCGGCTTTGACGCCAATTTCAATGGCTGAGCGCCCGGACACCGCCGCCAATACCCGCACCCCATCTGGCTCCATTTCGGAGATCACCGTGTAATGACCCAGCTCGTCACGCAATTCCCGCAAAACAGGCATAGCCAGCGAGAGAATATCTAAGTTCTGACTCACCGTGCGACCCATCCGCACCAAAGCTGGACCGATCATATACCGCTCGGTTTCACGCTCTTGGCGGATGTAGTCGGAACTTTGCAAG
>CAWUMW010000253.1:0-3462 GCA_963923415.1 uncultured Hyphomicrobiales bacterium
TGTAATATAGCCCTCATCATGTTCGATGTGATGGGGGGCGCCTTGGGCAATGAAATGCGCGCCCGCCCCAAAGGATGCGTGGGGATCGACGGCTTGTACGCCGACCAGTTGCGGGCGGTCGGGGTCGATCAAAGCGGGACGTTGGGCCAGTACACGGCCAATGAAATCTTTTTTGCGTGAGACCATGCGTCCTAAACCGAGATCACGCGCGGTTGTCATGCCGTTTAATTCATTGCCAGCGACATGTCCCTTTTCGATCCGCATCACGCCTAAAGCTTCGGTGCCATAAAGCACAAGTCCATAGGCACGCCCGGCCTCTCGAAGGGCACGCACAAGGCTGCGGGCATAGGGGCTCGGGATCGCAATTTCATAAGCGCGCTCGCCTGAAAAGGATAGACGAAACAGCCGCACGGTTAAGTGTGGAGAGAGGGGCACCTCCACACAGCCAAGATAAGGCAGGCCAGCGTCCGTCACATCGGTATAAGCCCCAAAGACAGCGGCCAACACATCGCGCGCCTGCGGGCCGGCCAGCGCAAATTGACTGAAGCGCTCGCTCACCGATGTCATCCGCACATCCCAATTTGGCTTATGCATTTGGTGGCAATAATCGAGATGATTCATCACCGCGCCAGCCTGTGCGGTGGTGGTGGTGATCACAAAATGCGTATCGGCGAGGCGGGCAATGGTGCCATCATCATAGACAAAACCATCTTCGCGCAGCATCAGGCCATAGCGGCATTTGCCGACGCTCAAACTGGCTATTGGGTTGCAATAAACAAAATCCAAAAAGGCCAGTGCATCGCGCCCTGTCACTTCGATTTTGCCAAGAGTGGAGACATCACACAGTCCCACGGCGCGGCGGGTTTGCAGCACTTCCCGGTCCACCGATTGGCGCCAATGGGTCTCGCCCGCTTGCGGGAAATATTGTGGCCGCAACCATGGGCCCGCTTCCACAAATACAGCATCCGCCGCGACCCATTCCTGATGCGCTGCACCAAGACGGGTGGTGCGATAGTGCGGGCCGTGATGGGGGCCTGCTAAGGCGCCAATGGCAACCGGCTCATAGGGCGGACGAAACACGGTCGTGCCGACATCGGCGATTTCTAATCCACAGAGGTTGGCCATGAGGGCCAGTCCGGCTGTATTGGAGGTTTTGCCTTGATCTGTTCCCATGCCGAGCGTGGTATAGCGTTTTAAATGCTCGACCGAGCGATAGCCTTCCCGATAGGCCAAGGCGACATCTTGACTGGTCACATCGTGCTGAAAATCAACAAAGGCTTTGCGGATTTCCGCATTCATGAAAAATGAGGCGCTGGGCACTGTGTCAGCGATACTGCGGGGCAGGGTGAGCGCGGGCATAGATTTACCCATTGCGTCAAGGATTGTCTGGGTTTGCGTGAGAGCAGACCGCAGCGTGGCGTCATGGCCTGTTTCTCCCGCAGCAGCGCCTGCGACGCATAAGCCTTGTGGCAAGCGATCCGCCAGAAACATCGAGCGTGTGGCATCCCAACGGGGCTTGTTGCCGTGATGACAGGTCAGATGGATGGTGGGAGTCCAGCCATTGGACATGGCGATTGTGTCGCATTGAAGCAGGGTGCGCCCTTGGGCATGGGTGACGGTGACGCTGTTTAAGGAGAGATGGCCGGTTGTTTCGGTGATGCGCGCGTTCAGAAAAACCGGGATCCCCGCTTGGCGGGCTTGCGCCTTTAACGTGTCGGCGCAATCAGGGCGGCTCTCAGCAATCCCCACTACGGGCTGTCCTGCATGGTGCAAATCAAAAGCGGTTTGCCAGCCCTCATCCTGACTGGTGGCCACCATTGTGGTGCGCCCGCAGGCCACCCCATAGCGGTGCAGATAGGTGCGGATGGCCGATCCGAGCATGATGCCGGGACGATCATTGCCGGAAAAGACTTGTGGGCGCTCAATCGCCCCGCTTGCCAAAACGGCATGGCGGGCGACAATGCGCCATAAAATCTGGCGCGGATGCGTAGACGTGGTGTCAGCGTGTGAGGCGGGCTTGCTCTCGATTGCGCCGAAGGTGCCGCCATCATAATGCCCAAACACCATGGTGTTGGAAAAAATCTGCACATTGGGCAGGGCGGATAATTCGGCGATCACAGCGGCTAGCCAGTCTTGTGCGGAGTGATCAGCAAATGGATTGCGCTCAGACAGCAAACGGCCGCCCAACGCAAAATCTTGTTCGCACACAATCACCCGCAAACCAGCGCGTGCGCTGGCCAATGCGCTGATCAGGCCCGCCGGACCGGCGCCGATCACCAGACAGTCACAAAATAAATAACCCTGCGCATAGGTGTCGGGATCAGGGGCGCCGGACGCCTTGCCGAGACCTGCGGCGCGACGGATCAGCGGCTCATAAATTTTTTCCCAAAAAGAGGCGGGCCACATAAAGGTCTTGTAATAAAACCCCGCCGCCAACAGGCCCGCCGCCATATCATTGATGCCCATCACATCAAAGGCCAGTGAGGGCCACCGATTTTGGCTTTGCGCAATCAAGCCGTCATAGAGCGGTTGCACCGTGGCTTTGATATTGGGTGTTTGAAAGGCGCCTGTGCCGAGTTGCATCAAGCCATTCGGCTCCTCCGGTCCAGCGGCCAAAAAGCCCCGCGGGCGATGATATTTGAACGAGCGCCCGATCAGCCTTACGCCATTGGCCAGCAGGGCCGAGGCGAGACTGTCACCCGAAAAACCCTGATAGGAGGTACCATCAAATTGAAACGACAGCGGGCGGTCGGCATCAAGCGTGTGCGGGTGAGCAATGCGATGGCTGGTCACGCGCTTTTCTCCCTAGCACTGCGCACGCTGTAGATCTGATGGGTCACCGTATCGCGTGTAACCACCAGCCAGGTCCGGCAGGGTTGATGAAGCCAAGTCTCTTGATGGGGGCCTTTGGGATTGTCGCGCAGATAGACATAGTCAAACATCTGCGCCTCATCCTCAGGGCGCGCCCGCGTGGCATCCCCTTTATAGGTAAATTCTCGACTATCGCGCTCACCGCAAAAGGGGCATGAAAGACGCATGAGGGCCTCCTAATGCAGATTGGGTTGGGCGCCAGCGCCCTTTTCGTCGATCAGCGCCCCTTGGGCAAACCGATCAAGTCGTAAGGCTTTAGCAACGGGATGGGACTGTTGCGTGGCAATCAAATGTGCAAAACAATAGCCTGAAGCCGGAGTGGCTTTAAATCCTCCATAGCACCAGCCCGCATTCAAATAGAGATTGTCGATCGGCGTATGGTCAATGATCGGTGAGCCATCCATCGACATATCCATAATGCCCCCCCAACTGCGCAGTACCCGCAATCGTCCAAGGGCCGGCCACAAGGCCATAGCGGATTCCATCACATCTTCGACCACCGGCAGATTGCCGCGCTGCGCATAGGAATTATAGCCGTCAATATCGCCACCAAATACCAACCCGCCTTTGTCGGACTGGCTGACATAGAAA
>CAWUMW010000254.1:0-3455 GCA_963923415.1 uncultured Hyphomicrobiales bacterium
ATGGCTGAAAATGTGATTTTCGTCATGGTGCCACCACTGGCCCTGATTTTCTTGGTGCTCGGAACCATCTTTATCGGGGTGGCGACCCCCACCGAAGGCGGTGCCATGGGCGCTGCTGGTGCGATCATTCTGGCCTTGATGAAACGCCGGCTGTCTTTTGATTTGTTGCGGCAAGCCACCGAGTCAACGGCCAAACTATCAGCCTTTGTGGTGTTTATTCTGGTTGGGGCGCGGGTGTTTTCGCTAACCTTTTATGGCGTCAACGGCCATAAATGGGTTGAGGAATTGCTGGTCTCGCTCCCGGGTGGCGTGATCGGCTTTCTCATCTTCGTCAATGTGCTGATCTTTGTCTTGGCTTTCTTTCTCGACTTCTTTGAGCTGGCCTTTATCGCAGTGCCTTTGATTGGTCCTGCCGCCGAAAAATTGGGCATTGATTTGATTTGGTTCGGGGTCATTTTAGGGGTCAATATGCAAACCTCCTTCATGCATCCCCCCTTCGGCTTTGCTTTATTCTATCTGCGCTCGGTTGCTGCCAAGGAGCCTTATAAGGACCGCGTCACAGGCAAGATGATGGACCCCGTTAAAACAAGCCAGATCTATTGGGGTGCAGTTCCCTTTGTGGTCATTCAGCTGATCATGGTTGGCTTGGTGATCGCCTTCCCGCAAATGGTGATGCATTACAAATCAACCGGCACAGTGATTGACCAGAAAAAGGCTCTGGAGCAATTGCAAAATATGCCGGGCCTTGGCGCCCCGCCACCCCAGATGGATTTTAATCTGACACTCCCTGTTCCGCCGAAAAAATAAGGATCAGGGATCACAAGGATCTTAAAACACGCTTTGTTTCAAAATGCGTCTTGTTTCAAAACACATCTTGCATAACGCCACAAAAAAGGCCCGCTCGAGATCGAGCGGGCCTTTATCATTGAGAAAAACGTTTATAATCAGCCGCGGCTGCGCTGGCGGATCATGAAACTATCAAAGTTATATTCGGCAATCTGCCACCACAGATATTGCTCACCCCGATAAGCCATATAGTGATCGTGGATTTTCTTGAAATCCGCATTCTTGGCACTCAGCTCGGCATACATTTCTGTAGCGGCTTTATAGCATGCTTCCATCACATCTTGTGGGAAAGCCCGCAATTGCGCGCCATTTTGCAACAAACGAACAATCGCACCCGGATTAACAGCATCATATTTGGCTTGCATGTCCGCATTCACCATCGCCGATGCTGTGGAGAAAATGGACTTGTAATGTTTGGGCAGCTCATTCCACTTGGCTTGATTGACCATCATATGCAAAGCCGCATTGCCTTCCCACCAGCCGGGCGCATAGTAGTAAGGGGCCACTTTGTTGAAGCCGAGCTTTTCATCATCATAGGGGCCAACCCATTCGGCGGCGTCAATCGTGCCTTTTTCAAGGGCCGGATAAATATCGCCACCAGCCAATTGCTGCGGCACCGCGCCCAAACGCGCCAGCACCGTCCCGCCAAGACCTGCAATGCGCATTTTCAACCCTTTCAGGTCATCAACGCTTTTGATCTCTTTACGGAACCAGCCGCCCATCTGCGCACCCGTATTACCAGCCGGCATGCTGATGACATTGTATTTAGCAAAAAACTCATTCAGCAGCGCTAAACCGCCACCATAGTAAAACCATGCATTTTGCTCACGCGCATTCATACCAAACGGCACAATGGTACCGAAGGCGAAGGTCGGGTCTTTGCCAACATAATAATAAGGCGAGGTATGGCACATTTCCACCGTCGCATTTTGAACGGCATCAAGAGCCTGCAAGCCGGGAACGATTTCACCCGCAGCAAAGCATTGAATTTGAAATTTGCCATCGGTTGCTTCCGACACAGCCTTTGCAAAATTTTCTGCCCCGCCATAAATCGTATCAAGCGATTTCGGGAAGCTTGATGTCAAACGCCATTTAATTTCTGGGCTTGATTGGGCAATGGCAGGAGCCGCCACAGCACCCGCTGCAGCCAAACCTAAACCAGTGGACTTGATAAAATCACGACGTTGCATTCACTTTCCTCCTCAAAAAAACAGACAGAACATCAAAGTCGGTGCAAAGTTTTATACCTTGCCAACAAGATAGCGATATTTGGCAGAACTTCAACTGACCCCCTTCGCCACACCTTTGCGCCTTAATGCGCCCCGCTTTCAGGGCTGGGCGGGTGATTGGGCGGACGCATCAAGGGCACAAACACCACCAAAACCACATAAAGAATCGTCAAGGCGAGAAACACATCGCTCATCGCCATCACAACTGCTTCGCGACGCACAAGAAACGCAATTTTCTTGGTTGCCATCATCATGCCTTGCGCCGGATCATCGGCCAAGAAAAAGGATAAATCCGACAACACTTCTTCGGCGCGATGATGCCCCCACGCCACCGCCTCTCGCAAGCGCGCCATATGCAAATCCGTGCGCTCATTTAATCCGGTATTGATTAAAGCCAAGCCCAAAGCGCCGCCCAAATTGCGGGTGAGATTATAGAGACCGGATGCATTTTTTAAGCGCTGCGGCGGAAGCGTCCCCAAAGCCAAATTGTTAATCGGCACCATACACATCATCATGCAGAAACCCCGCAAGAATTGCGGCACCAATAATTCCCAAAAATCCCAATCCTTGGTCAGATCCACCATCCACCATGTACCCAAGGCAAAGCCCGCAAAGCCCGCGCCAATCAAAAGGCGCGCGCCTCGCCCGGCGGACAAGCGGCCAACAATCGGCGCGGCAATAAACATGGAAATGCCGGTGACAAACATGGTTTCACCAATCATCAACGCTGAGTAACCACGCACCCGCGCCAGATAGACAGGATAAAGATAAGTCAAGCCATAAAGACCGATGCCCATCACCACCGACATCAAGGATCCAGTCCAAAAATTTCGATCGTTAAAGGCGGTCAAATCCACAATCGGTTGTGGCGCAACCAGACAACGCCAGAAAAACACCCCCGCCCCAACCGTCGACACAATCGCGCACCATGTGACCGATTCACTGTTAAACCAGTCTTTGGCCGTGCCCTCCTCCAACACATATTCCAACGTGCCCAGAAAAATCGCCATAGAGAGCAAGCCGGTCCAATCAAAATTCTCCAACAAGGAGGGATCAGGCTCATCAAAATCCACCATCGTCCACGTGACGACACTGACTAAAATTCCCGGCAGAAGATTGACCAAAAACAACCAATGCCAAGAAAACAATTCTGTCAGATAACCGCCGATTGTGGGGCCGATGGTGGGCGCCATCGTAGCAACCAATCCGATGATCGGCGCGATGACCGGCTGTTTCTCACGCGGAAACACGCTATAGGCCGATGCAAAAACGGTGGGGATCATGCCGCCCCCGATAAAGCCCTGCAAGGCCCGATAAATAATCATCTCCTCAATAGACGAGGCGGTTGAGCACAACACACTCATCACCGTAAAACCTGCC
>CAWUMW010000255.1:0-3451 GCA_963923415.1 uncultured Hyphomicrobiales bacterium
GTTCCAAGGCATAGATGCAGGTTTCGACTTTGGGGATCATCCCCCCCGTGATGGTACCATCCGCGATCAAGGCATGGATCTGATCGATTTTTAATTCCTTGATCAATTGCTTGTTCTTATCGAGCACGCCGGGTACATCGGTTAAGAACAGCAAGCGTTTGGCCTTCAGCTTACCGGCGACAGCCCCGGCAAATGTATCGGCATTGATATTATAGGTCTGCCCATCGGCAGCATTAGCAACCGGCGCTAAAACGGGGATCAAATCACGCCCCAAAATGGATTCCAAAACCGCCGAATCCACACGGTCAGGCTCGCCAACAAATCCAAGATCAATGGGCACTTCCGTATGGCTTTGAGGATCAAGCTGGCTTTTGGTCAGTTTGCGGGCTGTGACCATATTCCCGTCTTTGCCGCACAGGCCGATGGCGCGTCCGCCCTCATTATTGATGTAACCGACAATCTGCTTGTTGATCAAACCGGCTAACACCATTTCGACCACTTCAACCGTTGCTTTATCGGTGATGCGCAAGCCGCCTGCAAATTCGCTTTTAATGCCAAGCCGCGCCAACATCGCTCCAATTTGCGGTCCGCCGCCATGGACAACAACCGGATTAACGCCCGATTGTTCCAACAACACCATATCGCGGGCAAAGGCACGCGCCATATGCTCGTCACCCATGGCATGGCCGCCATATTTGACAACAATGGTTGCTTCGTCATAGCGCAACATATGGGGCAAAGCTTGGATCAATAAATCAGCACTGGTTTGCACAGGGGAACGATCAGTCATTGAGGCAGGCTCCAAAATGTCCGCTTATTATCATTTCATGCGCCCTTGTAACGATATTTCGATCCCGCGCAAAGAGATGAAATGATCGTACCACCATTTTAAAACAGCTTCTGCAACAGATCGGCAAAAGGATTGCTCGGGTCCAGCAAAAGCCGGATCGCCACCGCCAGACACATCATCACCAACATCGGCTTGATCAGGCGCACGCCATGGCGAATCGCCAAGCGGGAGCCAAGCTGCGCCCCTGCAATGGCCGCCACCGCCATGACCAGGCCAAACGACCACACCGCCAAGCCTTGCGAGAGAAAATAAGCCAAGGAGGCGAGATTGCTGGCAAAATTCAGCACTTTTGTATGGGCCGTGGCGCGCAATACCCCAAAACCGAGCAAAGCGACAATCCCCAGCATGTAAAAGGATCCCGCCCCCGGTCCAAAAAAACCATCATAAAAGGCAACCGGACAGACCAGACACAGGGTAAAGCCACCAAGGCCCAAGCGTTTATGCGCATCCACATCCCGCAAGCCGGGTGAAAAAGCAAAATAAAGCGCTGCCAAGGCCAGTAACAGTGGGACAATGACCCGCAACCAATCAACCGGCAGGCTTTGAACCGCCAAGGCGCCCCCACCGCCCGCACATAAAGCGGCAACAAACGGCAAGGGCACCGCGCGCCAGTCAATCAGGCCGCGCCGCAGATAGGCATGAAGGGCCGATCCGGTGCTAAACACGCCTTGCAATTTATTGGTGGCAATGGCTGTAACGGGATCAAGACCGGCCATCAGCAAAGCAGGGATGGTGATTAAACCGCCACCCCCGGCAATTCCATCAACAAAACCGGCAGTAAAGGCTGCCGCAGCCAACAGGCCCATCAACGCAACTGAACTCTCCATGCCGCGCGATCAGGTATGTTTGAAATCAGCGGCTCGTTTTTCAACAAAGGCCGCCATCCCTTCCTTTTGGTCATGGGTTGCAAACATCGCTTGAAAAACCCGCCGCTCGAACCGAATGCCCTCAGCCAAAGTGGTTTCGTAGGAGCGATTGACGCTTTCCTTGGTCATCATAGCAATCGGCAAGGACATGGCCGCAATCGCCTGCGCGGCCTTCATGGCCTCGTCCATCAGTCTGTCGACTGGAACAATGCGTGACACAAGACCGGCCCGTTCCGCCTCTTCAGCATCCATCAAACGGCCTGTTAAACACATTTCCATGGCTTTTGATTTGCCGACATAACGGGTCAGGCGTTGGGTGCCCGCCCCGCCGGGCATGACGCCCAATTTGATTTCCGGTTGGCCGAATTTGGCATTGTCAGCCGCGATAATGAAATCGCACATCATCGCCACCTCACAGCCACCCCCCAGCGCAAAACCAGCCACCGCAGCAATCACGGGTTTGCGTTTTTGGCTAATGCGATCCCAGGGCGTGATCAGATCCGTCATATAGGTGCCCGGATAAGACTGCGGCGCCATTTCCTTGATATCGGCACCCGCCGCAAAGGCTTTCGAGGATCCGGTTAAGATCATGCAGCCGATCTCTGGATCGGCATCCAAACCCGCCAAGGCATGGTCGATTTCATCAATCAGCTGGCTGTTTAACGCGTTGAGCGCCTGCGGCCGATTGAGTGTCACCACACCCACGCGCCCTTCCCGATGGACCAAAACCAATTCATACGCCATGCGGTTGTCCCCCTTCATATCCTGTTTGCATATCCTGTTTGATCGCCAGACCGTCTTTTTACCAGCTTATTTCTGGCAGCGCGCGCAATAAAAGGTCGAACGCCCCGCTTGCACCTGCCGCTCGACCCTGCCCTGACAGGAGGGGGTCGGACAGGCCTGCCCCGCCTGATCATATACCCGAAACCGATGCTGGAAATAGCCCAAAGACCCGTCCGCGGCGGCAAAATCTTTCAGCGAGGAGCCACCCGCCGCCACCGCGTCTTGAAGCACCTGCCGGATGCAATGCGTGAGCGTCTCGGCACGCCGACGCGACGAGGCGGACGCCAGCGCGAGTGTCCCCGCCGCCCGCCACGGTGACAGACCGGCCCGATGCAAAGCCTCGCAGACATAGATATTGCCTAAGCCCGCAATGCGCTTTTGATCCAGCAGCGCGGTTTTGAGGGGCGCCCGGCATCCGGCCAATGCCTGCCGCAGCGCCTCCGCATCAAATTGATTGGACAGCGGCTCAACCCCCAGATCCCGCAAAAGCGGTTCGTTTTCAAAGGCATCGGCGGCGATCAAGCGCATAAAGCCAAATCGCCGCGGGTCGACATAACCGATCCGAACCCCCTGATCGGTGTAAAACACCACATGTTCATGGGCCCGTCCGCTGTCGGTGTGATGATAAAATGACCCCGGCTGTTGGGATTTTGCGCCCTTCCCCTGCGGTTGATCAATCAAAAATCGGCCGCTCATCCCCAAATGGATCAGTAAAATCTCGCCTTGTTCCAGATGCATGAGCAAATATTTGGCCCGCCGATCCAGCGCCTCAACCCTTTGCCCTTCTAGCCGTTGAGGGAAATGATCGGGCAACGGAAAACGCAAATCGGCACGATTTTGCTGAAGACGCTGAATGCGCGCCCCGACAAACACAGGCGCCAAGCCGCGTCGCACGGTTTCGACCTCAGGCAGTTCAGGCATTGCTTTTGTTCCAGATTCTGGCAAGGACAAC
>CAWUMW010000256.1:0-3426 GCA_963923415.1 uncultured Hyphomicrobiales bacterium
ACAGGCCGATTGCAACATTTGCGGCAATCCTTGGCCACCGAATTCAGGATTAGCCATCAAGCCATTCCACCCAGCGCCCGCCCAATCCTGATAGGTTTCTTTCCAGCCGGGCGGCATCCGAACCTGCCCCTCACTAAACTGTGCGCCTTGCTTGTCCCCGATGTGATTTAACGGCGCGATCCGATCGGTTGCGAATTTTCCCGCCTCTTCCAAAATCGCTTCGGCCAAACCCTCTTCGACCTCCGACAAAAGGCCATCCTCGATCATAGCATCAAAACCTGCAACCTTCAGGGCAAGACGTATCTCTTTCACCGGAGCCTGATAAACCATGATCGTTCCTCATTAAAACCGAATAGAAACCCATTACGAAGCGCTTGGCGTTTGATTTTGATGGCCTAAGGCCCCGCCCGCATGATAAAGCCCACACTATCCTCACCAAAAAAACAAGCACCCAACTCATTTTCTCAAAAGACAAAACGCACCGTGACCAAAAATTCCGGCTCCGCCAATCCTGACCTTGGTGGCATATCACGCGAAACCCTACGTCTGGTCCCTGATCATCGCGGACTGCAAGAGGCGGCGCGCCTGCTGATTGCTGGGCAATTGGTGGCTTTTCCGACCGAAACTGTTTACGGACTGGGCGCGGATGCAACCAATCCAAAGGCCATTGCCGCGCTCTATGCCGCCAAAGGACGCCCCCAATTCAATCCCTTGATTGCCCATATTGCCTCCCTTGAGCACGCGCATCGTGAAGGGGTGTTCAATGCCCAAGCCTTAGCCCTTGCCACAGCCTTTTGGCCTGGCCCGCTGACCCTTGTGGTGCCCCGTCAGTCGAACGGGTCGATTTGTGATTTAAGCTGTGCCGGATTGGAGTCGGTCGGGTTGCGATTGCCCTCCCATCCCATCGCCCGGGCGCTGATCGAACACGCAGGACGCCCGATTGCTGCGCCCTCGGCCAATCGGTCTGGCCATATCAGTCCCACCGAAGCCGATCATGTGTGGTCTGATCTTGCTGGCCGAATTGATGGACTGGTGGAAGGCTATGCAAGTCCAGTCGGTGTGGAATCAACCATCATTGCTTGTCTTGACGACCAGCCCCGCCTGTTGCGCCCCGGTGGCGTCACCCTCGAAGACGTCTTCGAAAAGACCGGGCTCGATCTTGCGCGCCCCGCAGGTTCAGCGATCATAGCCCCCGGCATGTTGGAAAGCCATTATGCGCCTTCAGCCCCTGTCCGGTTAGAAGCGACGCGGATTGAGGAGGGAGAAGCCGCTTTGCTCTTTGGCCCAACCCCGCCCGACAATCTCGCCCAAGCGCGCAGCACGCTCAATCTCAGCCCACGCGGCGATCTGACCGAAGCCGCAGCCCATCTTTATGATTATTTACGTCGGCTTGATCGCATACAAGGACATCAAGCCCAAAACCATCAAATCTCCGAGCATAGCGTTCAACACCGCGGCATTGCTGTCATGCCCATCCCTGATCAAGGGTTGGGCGCGGCCATTAACGACCGCTTGCGGCGCGCAGCCGCCCCTCGCTGATGAACGCAAGACTCTGCAAAAGCGCGATGATCTGAAATCGGTTAGCGGTCCAAAGCTTAGGGTCAGACCTTATTCATTTAACCGTTGATGCAAAATGAATGAGGTCTGCCCCTAGATCGTGACCACAATCCGTCCGCGCACCTGTCCGGCGAGAATAGCCTTGGCATGCTCAGGCACAGCCTCCAGCCCAATTGTTGTGGTCATTGCTGCCAAGGTGGTGAGATCAAGATCCTGCGCCAAACGTGCCCATGCCTGCTCGCGTTTTGGCCGCGGACACATCACGCTATCAATGCCCAGCAACGCCACACCACGTAAAATAAACGGTGCCACTGAGGTCGGCAAATCCATGCCTTGCGCCAGACCACAGGCGGCGACTGCGCCGTGATATTTGGTCTGTGCCAAGAGATTAGCGAGCGTATGCGAACCAACACTGTCGATCCCTGCGGCAAAACGCTCTTTTCCGAGTGGTTTGCCGGGAGCGGATAATTCAGTGCGATCCATCACCTCCGCCGCGCCCAAGCTTTTCAGATAGTCTGTTTCACTCAACCGCCCTGTTGAAGCGATGACGTGAAATCCAAGCTTGGCCAAAAGGGCAATCGCGACCGATCCGACGCCTCCGGCGGCCCCAGTCACCAAGACGGGACCGTCATCCTTGTGAACGCCATGCGCTTCAAGCGCCAACACCGCGAGCATGGCTGTATAACCAGCCGTGCCAATCGCCATGCATTGCGCTGCCGTCAGTCCTTTTGGTTGGTGCAATAGCCAGTCCGCACGCACCCGCGCGCGCTGTGCATAAGCACCCAAATGGGTTTCACCAACGCCCCATCCATTGAGAAGAACAGCATCACCTTTTTTAAAGCGCTCTGAACGGCTTTCAATCACCGTGCCCGCAAAATCAATACCCGGTATCATCGGAAACCGCCGCACCACCGGAGCTTTTCCGGTGATCGCCAAACCATCTTTATAATTGATGGTCGAATGGGTCACGCTGACCGTGACATCGCCGTCCATCAAAAATTGATCATCGACCTCCCGAAAGCCCAGTGTCTGTCCCTGATCAGTTTTATCAAGGACCAAAGCACGAAAATGTGACATCCGTTAGTCTCCTTGTCAGATAAACGACCTTGTTGAACCACACAGCAGAGAACGGCCTCAAGCCGGATTCGCCACCGGGCGCGTCACGGCCACTTCACGGATCGGCAGATTGATCAGCGCCGAGAAAATACCCAGAGCAATCGACAGCCACCACACCACATTATAAGAGCCCGTGCGCTCATAAAGCACACCGCCGAGATACACGCCCAAGAACCCGCCCAATTGATGCGAGAAAAATGCAAACCCATATAGCATCGCCATATAGCGCGTTCCAAACATCAACATCACCAAACCCGATGTTGGGGGCACCGTGGATAACCACAACAAACCAATGGTGACACCAAAGAGATAGGCATTTTCAGGCGAGGCCGGCAGCATAATAAACATCAAGACGGCCAAGGACCGTCCAAAATAAATAGCCGCCAACAAATAGCGTTTGGGAACGCGACCCGACCAATAGCCCGACAACAAAGACCCGACCGCATTGGCCAAACCTATCAGCGCCAACGTCCAGCCGCCGACCTTGGCGGGCAAGCCCAGATCGCTCAAATAGGCTGGCATATGGGCCGTGATAAAAGCCAGTTGAAAGCCACAGGTGAAAAAGCCAATAACCAACATCAAATAGCTTGGATGGCGGAAGGCTTCGGCCAAGGCTTGCGCAATCGATTGTTGCGGCACCGATCCCGCTTGCGGTTGAGCAAGCGAGCGGGTCGACAAGGGAATGGATAAAGGCAGCACCAACAACAAGGTCAATCCAAAAATCACACTTGTATCAACCCAGCCCATCGATCC
>CAWUMW010000257.1:0-3424 GCA_963923415.1 uncultured Hyphomicrobiales bacterium
TCCCGGTCCGCTCCGAGGAAGGGCGCCGCATCCGCAAAGCCTTCATTGCCACACCGGGTCATCAGTTGATCTCCGCCGATTACTCGCAAATCGAGCTCAGACTTTTGGCCCATATTGCTGATATTGCCTCGTTGCGCCGCGCCTTTGCCGACGGCATCGACATTCATGCCATGACGGCCTCTGAAATGTTCGGTGTTCCCGTCGCAGGCATGGATCCGATGATCCGCCGCCGCGCCAAGGCGATTAATTTTGGCATCATCTATGGGATCTCGGCCTTTGGCCTCGCCAATCAGCTGGGTATTGGCCGCGAAGAAGCCGCTGCCTATATCAAACAATATTTTGAGCGGTTCCCCGGCATCCGCGATTATATGGAAGCGATCAAGAGTGAGGTGCGCGCGAAAGGCTATGTCACCACCTTATTCGGGCGCAAGGCGCATTACCCGCAAATCAAATCCTCCAACCCGTCCGAACGGGCCTTTATGGAACGGGCCGCCATCAATGCGCCCATTCAAGGCTCAGCCGCCGATGTGATCCGCCGCGCCATGATCCGTATGGAGGACGCCCTGAAGCAAGCGGGCCTGTCCGCGCAGATGTTGTTGCAAGTGCATGACGAGTTGATCTTTGAAGTGCCAAACCAAGAGGTGGATGCCAGCATTCCTGTCATCAAAACGGTGATGGAACAGGCCGCCTTCCCTGCTGTAACGCTGCATGTACCGCTCGCCGTTGATGCCCGTGCGGCAGGCAATTGGGATGAAGCCCATTGACCCTTCACCCCCTGTCCCTCAACGCCCTTTTGATCATGCCGTGGGCTGTGATGGCGACCATGCGCGCAAGTGATTCGCGCAATTTTTTTCAACACGACTCCAGCAAGCGTGTCCATGCATGCTGAAGCCGATTCAAAAAAGCACTGAAAATATTGAGTTTCCTCAACTAACGGAGGGCTTGCACAACCATGCTATTGAGCATTATGCAATTATGCCTCATCATAGGCGCATTCAGTTCGGGTTTTTCTCTCAGAGGAAGATACGGATACAACCAACTCTTGATCAGCACTTTTGAACTACCACTCTTCAGGACGCGGCCACACGCACAGTCAAGAAAACGCGAGTCAACAAAAACCCCTTCGCAGTCACGGCGCGACAATTTCAGGCATGATGATGGTTTTTTCCACAAGTATCAGGACAGGCAGATGAGCCGCCCCCAGAGCAGAGGCCTCCATGCTGTTTGACCTATGCGCCCAATGCCGGCGGTGCTGTGTGGTTGATCCCGGGCACCCCCCGCTGGATGTCTCCTTGACCCGTCAAGAAGAGGCTCGATTGGGCAGTGTGTGCATTGAAACCCGTTGCGTGCATCTTGGGGATCATGGCTGTAAAATGGGGAAAACAAAGCCTTTTTCCTGTTCGCTCTATCCGCTCTCCTACAACCCACACGAACGCCACTTCTATTTCGATACGGAGTGTCCTTTGCTGCCGACCTATACGGAGCAGCTTGATGATCCGCAGAGTGAAGCGGCCCTTCATCTGGCCTCGATTACGCAAGAAGTCCTCCGACTGGAGCGTGATGAACCAGACTTTCTCGATAAAAATCACAAAATCGACATTGACTATTTCGATTTAATCAAGCTACCACACAAAAACTTAGCCTAGAGTCCCTGCGAATGAGTATGCTGCACCGTCATCTCTATAATGTTGAGACCCTCGATAAGCCAACCACGGTCAAGCGTGTGGGTTATCAGAGCTGGACCGATGAAAACCTGCTCGTCGAGAGCGACCACAATGACATCGTGTATTACACGACGCGTTGGGACGCCTTGTGCCCCTATATTGATGTCAGCGAGGAAATGCTGAAAAAGGTTCCCAAACCTTTTATCGTCTATGCCTTGCCGCCTGACGGACCTTATGGGGCCCCGATCAATGATCACTATGGCATGGCCGATACGCTGTCGAAGGAATTCTGGGAAGATGAGCGCCGGGCGCGCAAATTCAAAGAATATGACAAGCAGTTCCGCGCCTTCACCTATGAAGAAAAAGTCATTCCGGGATCTGAACTGACCCTTGATGACATGCTGGAAATGGGTGGCGAGCATTTCGAAAATTGCTATATCCAAGAAGCAGAAATTCTCGGCTTTCTGGACTATATCAGCCGTCTTGAAGTGCTGATTATTACCGTCCACTCCCCCGAAGGTGAGTTGGTGCTGACCGATGTGTCGATCCTCTTGCCAAAATATGATCAGCTCTATGGCAGCTTCTGCCAATGGAACCGGGCCTATAAGAACAAGTCCCCGGGTCTTTATGCCTGCCTGCTGGCGAGCCGCTGGGCCGCGCAAAACGGCTTCCGCTATTACAATCTCGGCCCGGTAGGGGATTACGGCTATAAGTCTCTGTTCGTGACGGATCATGAGCCGATTTATTCCATGGTTTTGACCGATCTCGATCATCCCTTGGCGCTGGATCCGACCTCTCCTTTGCACACAGACTTCAATGTCGAGGACTGGAACCGGATCTATCGGGTCTGTGAGCCCCTCCCCATGAAGATCAAGCGGGCTGCCGGCTAATCTGTGCCTTAAGCCCGATAACGCACCCGCCTTACGATCAGTGCATGGTGACGGACGGGCGTTGATGAACGGGCGTTGACGCGCGCGCCTTGATCGACATCTGTGTTAATCAGAGATTGACGTGATCAGATATTGAATCAAACAACGGCGTCGTGCTTAATCGTCAAAAATATGCTTTTCGCCGAAAGCTAGATCATAATCCATAAAGAGCTCTTCCCCTTTATGGATCGCGCGCAGGGTCTCGAAGGTGCCATTGCGCTTCATCTTCAGATTCGGCGCTTTAGAATGGTTGACATAGACCGCCAGATTCATGGCGTTTAAACCCATGCTGGGCAAATACACATCATTCTTACGATAGTAGCAGAACATTTTGATCTGCTCGCGCACCGATTTCGGCAGATCCTTCAGGTCCGATTTGCTGAATTTGATATCGACATTCTCAACCAGACTGCAAAGCGGATCGATCCCTTCAGGGATCGCCCGGATGGCAAAAACACCAATGCCATGCACGGTCGAAAGACCCAAGCGGCAATACACCTCTTGGGCAAGATGGTGCAGAATTCTTTTCTTCAATCGCGACATCACACACTTCATTTCAAGAGCGGGCACCCGCTCGTAAAGGACCTCGTAAAGGATCTGGCTGTCTTGATACCCAACCTCACTCCGTCCTGCAACAACCGATTACACCAAGCCCCCCTAGAAATGACGCGCGATCCGATCCCGGTCATTACATTAAAAATTTATTTTACTCTTATTAGTAGTATTTATCTGGTTTTTAAAAGAAAAATATAATAATTTAGATAAGAACCATGATAATTATATAGAGCCGCAATACTAAATTACTTTTACAATAACCCCTGACCAAGCCTT
>CAWUMW010000258.1:0-3392 GCA_963923415.1 uncultured Hyphomicrobiales bacterium
TGCTGTGGTGCTGGTTGGTGATGCGGGCTTATGCCAGCGCTATCACATGGCTTTGTTGGCCTGTGATCCCCATTTGTCGTCCCGCTTGCGTATGGGGCCAGCGGAAGCCAGCGTTACAGGTTTTATGCGGCTTCATCGCGCGATGAACTAAGACGGTGCGAATTGCAAGCTATGCTGTCGTAAACTGTGCGACCGGATCAGGTGTTCCGGTCGCCTCGTGATGTTGGCTTTGCTTAAAAGCTATTTTACCCGATACGGGGTTTGCGTCCTTCCAGCGGATAGGCGGGGTCATTATAGCCCGGTGTTGAGGGATGGCCCTTCGGCACCAAACGGTCAATCAGCGCCTCGTCGTCCGCCGTATAATGATAGGAGAGGGCATCAAGATAGTCTTGCCATTGTTCAATCGTGCGCGGCCCACCGATCACTGAGGTGATATAGGCATTGTTGAGCACCCATGCCAAAGCCAGATGTTGCGGCTTGGCGCCTTTGGCTTCCGCATGTTTTTTGATCTCTTGTGCAATGTCGAGTGATTCCACCCGCCATTCGCTTTGCATCATGCGCTTGTCTTGCCGTCCGGCCCGCGTGCCTTCGGGGGGCGGACGATGGGGATCATATTTGCCGGTCAACACACCGCGCGCCAGCGGCGAATAAGGCACAACGCCCAAACCGAAATGGCCACAGGCAGGCAGATGCTCCACTTCGGGCATACGGTTCATCGCATTGTAATAAGGCTGGCTGGCAATCGGGCGGTCAATACCAAGCTGGTCGGCAAGACGGCAAATTTCAGCCACGCGCCATGAACGATAATTTGACACGCCGAAATAGCGGATCTTGCCTTGCCGGATTAAATCGGCCATGGCTTTGACGGTTTCATCAAGCGGGGTGTCATGATCTTCTTTGTGGAGATAGTAAAGATCAATCACATCGGTGCCCAAACGCTTGAGACTGTCCTCGCATGCCCGCATGATCCAGCCGCGCGATAAGCCCGCTTCATTGGGGCCACTGCCCATCGGATTGCAGACCTTGGTTGCAAGCACCCAATCGCGCCGTTTGGCGCGGATCGCCCGGCCGACAATTTCTTCCGATGCGCCCGCATTATAGACATCAGCCGTATCAATGAAATTCAGGCCGCGCTCCGCTGCCATGCTGATAATGGTTTGCGATGTGGCTTCATCCGTTTGCGCGCCGAACATCATCGTGCCCAAACACAAACGGGAGACTTTCAGGCCACTGCGGCCTAGCTTATGCATCATTGTCATAGCAGAGTCCTTTTTTGCATGAGGAAGATTTGATCAAGGGTTAGCCAAGTTGCGTGCCGACTTGGATCTGCAAACGCTTGGCCCAATCACTGGCTTTTTCTTTGCTGGCTTTGCCGTGGCGCAGACGAGACACGTGAATGGCACCGCCCTTGGCTTCAATGACAATGCCTTGATCGTTCATGGCGCTGATCGAACCCGCGGGCCCTGATCCTGCTGAGACGCGGTGGCTGTCATAAAGAAACAGACTTTCACCCGCATAGTATGTGGATGCGCCGGGGGAGGGGTTGGCGCCACGGATCAGATTGTAAATGCTCTCAACCGATGCCTGCCAATCGATCACGCAATTTTCGGCACGGCACCAGCCTTCATAGGTTTGCAAAGAATGGTCTTGCTCGATCTTGGGTGCGCGGCCTGCTTTAACAAGATCCACGCTTTCAAGCATGGCCTCGACTCCCATCGGAAATAAGCGGTCGAAATAAACCGACCCTAATGTATCATCGGGTCCGATGGGTGTTTTTTTCTGCATTAAGATGGGGCCTGTATCCAATCCGTCATCAGGCCAAAAAATCGATAGGCCTGTTTCTGTCCGCCCTTGAATAATCGCCCAGTTGATCGCGCTTGGGCCGCGATGCACGGGCAGCAGTGAGGGATGATATTGGATCGTGCCATGGGTTGGAATATTCAAGCAGGTTGACGGCACAAAGGCGGTCACAAAGGCCATCACACCCAGATCGGGTTTTAAAGCCGCCATTTGCGCATGCACCGCCTCATCACGGAATGATTTGGGTTGGAACAGCGGCAATCCCAATTCTTCGGCGGCCAAGCGCAGAGGGTCTGGTTTTCCACCTGGCTTATCGGGTGCGCAATAAACCGCCACAACCGTTTCGCCACGGTTCACCAAAGCCCGCAACACGGCTTCACCGAACGCTTGCTGTCCATTCACAATCAGTCGCATGATCTCTTCCTGTTATGCTCGCTCATGCATGTCTTTCTGCGGATGCAGACATCCATGCTGTCCCCTTGCGTTGAATCGCCACTGTCGACTCGCACTTACGATGTCGTGGAAGATTCTATGCATCTTATCAAGACCACGCAGACTGTGCAGGGGCCTGTTATGAACATGACAGGTATTTCCACTGCTGATTGTAAAAATTTATAATTCGAAGTGTAACTTGTCACGTTTCCGAAATTATTGGTGCAGATCCTCGAAAAGGATTGCCTTTCAAAAAATTTTGAGCCTATCTAGGCCGGCGAGTGAGATGCGTAGTGTTCGGGGCGTTTTTATTTATCGCATCGAGGTAGCCGAGGTGATCTCCTCTTTTTATTTAGTTGATCCATATACGCATTACGTGTTCGCTTATCATGCGTCCCCAGACAATGCCGGAGCTGGTCCCAGACCACCCGCCCCATCGGGGCTATGGACCTTTTATCCGCTCAGCATGACCCTGGTCTGCCCTAACGGCAAGTCCGTGCTGTTGTCTGCCAAAGAAATGCGGTTGATCGTCTATTTGCTGGCCCGGCATCCGCATCCCGTGTTGCGCGAAGACTTCATTGCCCTGTTAGGCGGAACACGCGAGCAAGGGCGGCGGCTTGATGCGACGATTTATCGGTTGCGGCTTAAAATCAAAAAGATCACCGGCCTCGGCGCCCCCTTCAAAACCTTGTATGGGGCCGGATATCAGAATGACGGCATGATCGTTTATGGGCGACTGCCTGATCTCAAATAAGGCTACAAAATTTGTAGGACGCACGAAAATTTGCAGCTTTTAAGGACTGGGGAGCTTACCTTAAAACTGCAACATACTGAAATAAAACAACTATTTTTTTGTGGCATGGATCCTGCTTTGATTCTTTCATGAATTTTCATAGCCCCATGCCCCCCCGGATCCTTTTGGATTTTGACGGAACCGTGACGTTGCGCGACACGGTGGATGCCGTGTTGGAACGATTTGCTTTGCCGGAATGGCATGCAATCGAACAGGAATGGGAAAGTGGGCTGATTGGCTCCCGCACATGTTTGACCCGGCAAGTCGAGCTCATTCGCGCCACACCGGAGGCGATGGACCGCTTTGTCGATAGTATCGAGATTGATCCGACCTTTATCGATTTGGTGATGATGAATCGTCGTCTGGG
>CAWUMW010000259.1:0-3391 GCA_963923415.1 uncultured Hyphomicrobiales bacterium
GGAGATGTGTATAAGAGACAGGCCTTATGTCACCCCTCAAGTCCCGAGCGCATCCATGAGCTCAATTATGCACAAGAGGTTGTCGCACGCCCCATCCGTCCGGGCGATATTCTCATTTTAGTGCGCAAACGATCCGCATTTTTTGATGCCGTGATCCGCGCCTTAAAAGATCATGCCATTCCCGTTGCTGGCGCTGATCGCCTGTCCTTGCTCGATCATATCGCAATTCAAGATTTAATTGCCTTGGGGCAAGCCTGTCTCTGCACGGCCGATGATTTAGCTTTGGCATGTGTTTTAAAAAGCCCCTTATTTCAATTAACAGATGACGATCTTCTGACACTGGCTCCCACGCGCTCGGCGTCGCTTTATGAGGCGCTCTCACACCACAGCGCCTATCAAACAATCATAACCCGCTTGAACCTCTTTCGGCAGTGGGCCCATCTTTATGGTCCCTTTGGCTTTTATGCCCGGGTGCTGGATCAAGGATTGGGCCGTGAAGCTTTGTTGGGACGCCTAGGCCTAGAAACTGCTGATCCGCTTGATGCGTTTTTGCAAGCCGCACAAGACTTTGAATATAATAAAACACCCAGCCTTTCGCTTTTTTTAAATAATTTCATCGAAGCGCAAACTGAAATCAAACGCGATATGGAAGCCGGGCGCGATGAAGTGCGCGTTATGACAGTGCATGGCGCCAAAGGGCTAGAGGCCCCGATTGTGTTTTTGCCTGACACAACCAGCGTGCCAGATAAAAAACTCTTAAGTCCCTTCCCCACACTTGCCACAGCCAATGGGGTTATTCCGGCATGGTCGTTAAATGAAAAATCAAATCCACCTCTGGTGAATCAAGCGATGGATGACATGCTGGCGCGCCAACTCGATGAATATCGGCGCTTGCTTTATGTCGCCCTGACCCGTGCGCGCGAACGGCTTTACATCGCAGGTTTTAAGGGCGCGCATGCTCTTAAAGACGACTGTTGGTATGGGGTGATTCGATCCGGGTTAGGCACGCTCGCGACCCCTGAAGATCCCGATCAGCCTGAGCACTGCATCTGGCGCTACAGCACCCAGACCTTACGCTCTTATGATGACCAAGAAGGCGTTACCCCCTTTGTGGCTCCCACAGCGTCCCCTGCATGGCTACGGCAAGCGGCCCGACAAGAAGGACCAGCCCGGGCACCCCTAACACCCTCCCATGCTAGCTCCGCTGCGGATCACACTGAGCGCCAGCGTGAAACGCCATGGCAACGCAAAGCGCAGCAACGGGGCACGCTCTTGCATCGGCTTCTCGAATTATTACCCCCACTAGCGCCTGATCTGCGCCCGACCGCTGCAGCCAATCTCATCAAAGCGCGTGGCCAATTTTTAACGACAGAAGAGCAATCAACACTCTGGCAAGATTGCGCACGCTTGCTGTCTGATCCCGCTTGTGCCGATTTATTTGCACCTCATGCACAAGCGGAAGTCCGCATCACAGGCACTGTTGCCTGCGGGCCAAACCATGATCTCATCCCCGTAACAGGGCAAATTGACCGGTTGGTGGTTTTGGAAACACATATCTTACTGTGTGATTTTAAAACAACCGCTTACGCACCCACATCCCTCGCAGAAATAGACCACGCTCATCTGACCCAAATGGCGCTTTATGTAGCCTTATTGAAAAAGCTTTATCCGGCACGCCCGATCAAAGCCTGTTTGCTTTACACGGCCTCAGCAACCATGCTGGATCTTCCCGATGGGGTGATGGAGCAGCAACTGCTTGAAATGCGTCTTTAATTGTGTGCCAAAGGGTGCAAATCCCGCACCAATCCTTTGAGCCGTTCATCCAGCACATGCGTATAAATCTGCGTTGTTGAAATATCAGCATGACCCAATATTTGTTGGACGATGCGCAAATCCGCACCGTTTTGTAAAAGATGCGAGGCAAAAGCATGGCGCAATATATGCGGACTGACCGCGGCAGGATCAAGCCCGGCCCGCTCTGCCAGCGCCTTCAAATCGCGGGCAAAGACCTGACGGGGGACATGCCCTGACTCTGAATCCGCTGGAAACAACCATCCCGTTTGGGCCCTTCGCACCTTTTGCTGCGCGCTCGAATCTGAGGCTGATGTCGCATGGACGGGTTTGGCTTGCACCGCTTCCCATAAAGCCATGGCATGTTTGGCGGCAGGGGTGAGAGGCACAAGACGTTCTTTATTCCCTTTGCCTTTCACCATCACCAAACGGTCTTTGCTTTTGGCTAATTGCCGCGGCAGAGCGACCAATTCAGACACACGCAAACCTGTTGCATAAATCAGTTCAAGCAAAACATGCAGGCGCACTGCTTGTCGACGTTGCGCCTGACCCGCAGACTCCGCCATTGCCTCGCGTTGCGCACAATCCAGCAACCGTGACACATCCTCCACACTGAGTACTTTCGGCAAGGGACGCGTTTGCTTGGGGCTTTTAAGCCGCCCAGTGGGATCGTGTGTTCGCACGCCTTCCCCATAAAGAAAGCGGAAAAACTGACGCAAAGACGAAAGCTTGCGCGCTGCCGAAGAGGTCGCGAGATGGCGTGTTGTCAGATCCGCCAAATAGGCCCGCAAGTGCTCTGTGTCGGCGTCAAGAAAGCTGCTTTTTTTCTGATGCAAAAAAGCCATGAGATCGAGCAGATCACGCCGATAAGCCGCCATTGTATGCGCACTCGCCCCTCGTTCGGCCGCCATCATATCCAAAAACTGCTCAATCCGTTGAAAATCCGCTTCGGCCATTTTAACCCTTTCGCAAAAAGCCGATTTTGGGGCCATGATCGCAAACCCTCAGGATCCGGTCTGCGCACCAAATGAGGCCCGTCATGTCTCAAAATTTCACATTCAGCTGGCAAAATGACCGAAACTTATTAACGAAATGAACAATAACTGGCTTTTTTCAATCATTCTTCACCGCAAACTGTGCTGACCTGAGCCGTGATTTTGTGCTAAAGGGATCAGGAGCGCGGTGAAACACCGCTAAGAATTTGGATGTCTGGTGTGAACAAGATCGTGACCGATAAAACCAGCGAGGCCATGCGCGCCACGCGGGTTAAAGAGGCTTTGCAAGGACGATCCGTCGTGCTGATCGGCATGATGGGGGCTGGAAAAAGCTCGATTGGCCGGCGGCTGGCGCAGCGGTTAGGCCTGTCCTTTGCTGATGCCGATCACGCTATAGAATCCGCAGCAGGCATGTCGATTCCAGAAATTTTTGCCCAACATGGTGAGGAAGAGTTTCGCAAAGGCGAGCGGCGTGTGATCGCCCGCTTGCTGAATGACGGCCAAATGGTAGTCGCCACCGGCGGCGGCGCGTTTCAGGCGGAAGAGACCCGCCAACGCATTGCAGAAAAAGCAATCTCCGTCTGGTTAAAAGCTGATGTGGATGT
>CAWUMW010000260.1:0-3380 GCA_963923415.1 uncultured Hyphomicrobiales bacterium
TGGCGCCAGTCGGCTTCAGCAGGTCGGGCAGATCCTCAATGTGCCGGTTGAATTTTTCTTTGAGGGGGCACCCAGTCAGCACGGGTCTTTGTCGCTCAATGAAATGGACGGCTTTTCTGAGGATGCGGGCACCAGCTATGTCACGGAATTTATGGCGACCAATGAGGGCATCTTGTTGATGCGGGGGTTCATGAAGATCAAGGATCCAAAAGTGCGCAAACGCATTGTGGATTTGATCGAAGTCATGACCAGTGATGAGCCGTCCTTTTCTGTATAGAACTGTTCGGATTATAAAACAAAAACCGCAATATCGCTTGACAAAAAGAACGCACCTTGTCACCACCCCAAGGTTAATGATGTCGTTCACCAAGCCCGGGTGTTTTTGCATGTCCAGAAAAGATTACTTATTTACCAGTGAATCGGTTTCCGAAGGTCATCCGGACAAGGTCTGTGACCGTATTTCCGATGAAATTGTTGATTTATTCTATCGGGAAGGTCCAAAGGCTGGGATTTCGCCTTGGGATATTCGGGCCGCTTGTGAAACCTTGGCGACAACCAATCAGGTGGTGATTGCCGGTGAAACACGTGGACCGGTCACGGTTAGCAAGGATTTGATTGCCCATACCGCCCGGATGGCGATTCGGGATATTGGTTATGAGCAAGACGGTTTCCATTGGGAAGATTGCAATATTGAAGTGTTGTTGCATCCTCAATCAGCCGATATTGCGCAAGGTGTGGATGCACGCCAGCCAACCAATCAGGAAGAAGGCGCGGGCGATCAGGGCATTATGTTCGGTTATGCCTGCACCGAAACCCCTGAGTTGATGCCCGCCCCGATTTATTATGCGCATAAGATCTTGCGGTTGATTTCTGAGGCGCGTCATGCCGATCAGGAAAAGGTTTTGGGGCCTGATTCTAAATCGCAAGTCACCGTGCGCTATGCCGATGGGAAGCCGGTTGGGGTGACCCAGATCGTTGTGTCGCATCAGCATTTGATTGAAAATATGACCTCGCATCAGGTGCGCGAATTGGTCGAGCCTTATGTGCGCAAGGCGCTGCCGGATGGCTGGATCAGCAAGGATACAGTCTGGCACATCAATCCGACCGGTAAATTCTATATTGGTGGTCCGGATGGGGATTCGGGTTTGACGGGACGCAAAATCATCGTCGACACCTATGGCGGGGCTGCACCCCATGGCGGCGGTGCTTTCTCTGGGAAGGATCCAACCAAGGTGGATCGGTCAGCGGCTTATGCAGCGCGCTATTTGGCGAAAAATGTGGTGGCGGCGGGTCTGGCGGATCGCTGCACCATTCAGCTGTCTTATGCCATTGGCGTGGCGCGCCCCTTGTCCATCTATGCCGATTTCCATGGCACTGGCAAAGTGGCGGAAGCGGCTGTTGAGGCTCTGTTTGCGCGCAATGACGTGATGGATTTGACGCCGCGCGGTATTCGCAAACATCTGGATTTGAACAAGCCGATTTATGCGCGCACCTCCGCTTACGGCCATTTTGGTCGTCATCCGGATGCCGATGGCGGGTTCTCTTGGGAGAAAACCGATTTGGTTGATCAGATTAAATCCAAGATCTGAGCTTGACTCAGGCGGACTCATATCACGATCGGGCGACCGGGGCTTTTTTCGGTCGCCGTGCGGGCAAAAAGCTGCGCAAAGAACAGGCGCAGGGTTTAGCGGAGCTGTTTCCGCATCTGGCTTTAGAGTGCACCCAGCCGGTGCATCCTGAAACGTTGTTTCCCACACCGAAAAGCGCTTATTGGCTTGAGATTGGGTTTGGCGGCGGCGAGCATTTGCTGGCCAATGCGCAGGCGCATCCCGAGATCGGGCATTTAGGATGTGAGCCTTTTATCAACGGATTGGCAAAATTGGTGGCCGCGATTGGACGACAAGGCCTGACCAATATTCGGCTTCACGATGATGATGCGCTCGATCTGTTGCGCCAATTGCCCCCAGCCTCGCTTGATCGCATCTATCTGCTTTATCCTGATCCGTGGCCGAAGCGCCGCCATCATAAACGCCGCTTTGTGTCGGATTCTGTTTTGGCCCTGTTGGCGCATGTGCTCAAACCCAATGGGTTATTTTGTTTTGCCAGTGACATTGACCATTATGTTGGTTGGACCTTGGCGCATCTATTGCGGTCCGACCAGTTTGACTGGATCGCCGAGACGGCTCTGGATTGGAAAACCCCATGGGCTGGCTGGCAGAGCACGCGCTATGAAGCCAAAGCGCTGCGGGAGGGCCGCGTGCCGTCTTATCTTACGGCGCGTCGGCGGCCGGGGACCGCTGCGACAGGCCCGCATGATTGAAAAATTGTAAGGCCTGACGGGCTTGTTCTGAGGGCATCGGATGATCCAACAGCCAGGACAGATGCGCCGGATGATGGATGGGAAACAGCCGCTTTTTTGTTTCAATTAGGCGATCAATCACCACCTGCGGCAGATCAAGCGCCCATAAAAGCGTGATGAAATAGCGTAAATCAGGCGCAGTAAACCCGCGGACCACCGCTTCGGGTGACAGGCCAGCGGCCAGGGCAAGCCGGCTCAACATGCGGGCATGATGATCTTGGGCGAGATCTCGGGTTAAAAGAGCAGGCAATAATTTGGTGGCCGCTGGGGCAGGCTGTTCGCTATGAAAAGCCAGCCGCGTGGCCAGCAATAAGGCATCGCGGCGCGGAAAAACCGGGGCAGGATCAAGGTTTTTGTCAGATTTTTCCCCTGCGGCACGGGGTGCGGGCCGTCGATCATCAGAGGATGATTTGGGCTGTTGGATGCGGGGGGGAGGGTTAAATAAATTCTCAGCCGGATCAGACCACACGGTGTTGTGATTGGCCTTAAGCCGTTGGCGAGTTTCTGAGTCAGCAAAAATCATCAGAAAATCAACGACAATGGTCGGCAGATCGCTGCGCTCCGTCAAAGCGTGCCAGTGGGGAGGCTGGCCCTTTTGGGCAATGGTCAGCCAGTCCTCTTCGCTTAATGATCTGGCGTATCGGATCACGCTGCGGGCAATGGCGGGGTTGGGATCAAGCGCTAAGCGGATCAAGGCCTGTTTGGGCGGGTTGGGGTGAAAAGTCCAATGCTGCGCCAAATCGGCGCGCGTTTGAGGGTCGGCGGCGTCTAAAAGTTTGACAAAAAAACCATCAAAATCAATGAATTGATTGAAATGCCCCGGATCAGAGAGGCTCTCATGCAATGCCACCAGCCGCACCAAGACACGACCGGGCACCTGCGTGTTTTGGGTGCTGACCGCCTGTGCCAAAGCGTCCAGAATTACGCTGCTCGCCACTATACTAAACTCCCCAGTCGAAGCGGCACCCTCGCACAAACTGGTCACCAAAAGGTTATCAGGAACGATTTTTGGTCTCAGCTT
>CAWUMW010000261.1:0-3366 GCA_963923415.1 uncultured Hyphomicrobiales bacterium
CAGCAAGTGACGCATAAGACAATACATCCCGATCAGCCAACTGGCCGCTTGTTGCCACGATTTGGATATCGGTCGGAACAGTAGCCGTCACAGCTTTTGAAAACGGCCCTGCATGCGAAACAAAAATCATGCCCGGCTTGATCTTAGTGACGATCATCCGCAATTTATCATAATCGGTCGAAATCAACGAATAGGCCGGAGACACAGGCACAAAGGGAACCCCCACCAACTGAGCCGCCAAGCTTAACAAGCCCTGCTCAATATCATTGCCTGACAACACAACAAGCGGACGCTCACGAGACAGATTGTGATGCAACAAGGAAGCCGCAAGATGACGAACCTCCTCATGCGCTTGCCGATACGTCACTGTTCGCCATCCGCCCTCTTGGTTGCGTTGTGCCAAGAAAACACGATCAGGGGCTTTTTGCGCCCAAAAACTCAGCTTATCCGTCAACCGTGGGATCAGGGGCGGCAAAGCCACAGCTGAACGAATATAATATGTGCCATCCTCGCGCGTCTCCATCAATGCGGGAAGATCACCTAGATCAACATCGCGTATGTCGTTCATCTCCCCCACCCTCCTTTAGGGCCAAACGTGCCAAGCACGCTTAGCGATGGATCACTTTCGCTGCACGCTTTTCCAGAAAATCTTTAAGCCGTTGCTGCGCCTCTGGCGTTGTTTCTGCAATTGCTGCCATCAAGCTTTCTGTAAAGAAACCGGTCGACAAATCCGCTTCCGCAATATGAGGAAGCGCATTGATAATGGCGTAATTTGACATGGTTGCATTGGAAGCCGCTTTGCGCGCCAAGCTCATCGCCTTTTCAAAGCCTGTGCCATCTTCGACAAGATATTGACTGGCCCCACAGACTAAACCTTCTTGGGCTGAGAGGGTGCGGCCTGTTAACATCAGATCTTGCACCATCGCTAATCCAATCAAACGCGTGATGCGGACGGATCCACCACCGCCCAAAAAGATCCCACGCTGGCCTTCCGGCAAAGCATAATAGGCTGATTGTTCGGCAATGCGCACATGGGTCGAGGCTGCCAATTCAAAACCGCCCCCAACCACCGCACCATGCAGTACTGAAAAAACAGGGACACGGCCAAATTGAATTTCATGAAAAGCCCGGTGCCACATCTGTGAATGCAAAACACCCTTGTGCAAATCATGCACGCCGCTGACTTCACCTAAATCAAGTCCTGCACTGAAATGCTGGCCCTCTCCATGCAAAACCACCGCACGAATTTGATCGGGCAAATCCATAAAAAATTGGCGTAAGCCTTTAACCGTTTCATCATCAAGCGCATTGCGTTTTTCCGGTCGACTGAGGCGCAACACCGCAATCGTATCCTCATAAGATGCACTCAAGGTGGATGGAAGATTTTTTACAGACATATTCATTTCCTCTATCTATTGCGCCCCATGCGAGCCACCAAAACCCAGATAGCTTTCAATCACCCGTTGATCACTGGCGAGATCTGCCGCTGGCCCTTGCATGGAAATGGATCCAAGCTCCATCACATAGGCATAATCAGCAATTTGCAAAGCAGCACGGGCATTTTGTTCAACCAGCAAAATCGAAACTCCGATTGAGCGCAGCATCAAAATGATTTGAAAAATATCTTTTACGATCCGCGGTGCCAGGCCCAAGCTCGGTTCATCCAACATCAATAATTGCGGCTTCGCCATAAGGGCGCGCCCCATCGCCAGCATTTGCCGTTCACCACCCGACAATGTTCCCGATTCTTGTTTTTTACGCTCCCGCAAGCGCGGAAAGTGCTGATACACAGCTTCAAGTTCGGCTTCCATATTATGAAAACCAAGCCGATAGGCGCCTAAACGCAAATTATCTTCCACGCTCATGGTCTTGAATAATTCGCGGCTTTCTGGCACCAAACACAGCCCTGCCGCCACCCGCGTCTCAACAGGCTGGCGTGTAATCGCCTCTCCCATGAAGTCGATTGCGCCCGTTGCTGGCAACACGCCCATGATCGCGTTGAGCAATGTTGTTTTACCAGCCCCATTGGCTCCAATCACCGTCACAATGGAGCCCGGCTGCATCGACAGATTGATCTGCCGGACTGCTTCAACCTTGCCATAAGAGACCGAAAGATTTTTGATGTCCAACATCGGCGCGCTCATTCAATCCCCCCCAAATAGGCTTCAAGAACCAGCGGATTATGCGCGATTTCAGTTGGCGTTCCTTCTGCAATTTTTTGTCCAAAATCCAGCACCACAATGTGATCTGTTAATTTCATCACAAAATCCATGTCGTGCTCAACAAGCACAATGCTCATCCCCTCTTTTCTCAATTGGTCGAGCAGAGCGGCCAATTGTTGCTTTTCTGCAAAACGCAATCCGGCTGCCGGCTCATCCAACATCAACAAGGCCGGATCAAGGCATAGAGCCCGCGCAATTTCGACAATCCGTTGCTGGCCCAATGCCAGTGATCCTGCGGGCTTATGAATATGCTCTGACAGGCCTACGCGCTCTAATTGTTTAGCCGCTTCATGGATCAAACAGGCTTCTTCGGCACGATCCCATTTGAGCATGGATGGCACAAATCCGGCTTTACCCCGCAAATGCGCCCCAATGGCCACATTTTCCAACACACTCATTGAACCAACCAATTTGACATGTTGAAAGCTGCGGGCAATTCCGCGTTTGGCAATCTCTTCGGCGGTTAATCCGGCTATCTGTTCATTGCGATAAATAATGGATCCGGCGGTCGGCGCTAAAACCCCTGTTAACAGATTGAAGGTGGTTGATTTCCCGGCCCCATTGGGACCAATTAAGCCAACAATTTCGCCAGCTTTGACTGAAAATTGAACATCATTGACTGCCACCAAGCCGCCAAATTGCTTTTTCAATCCTTCCACTGCCAATAAAGCCGAACCGGATTGCGGCATGCTCTGATGCGCTAAGGGCGGCGCTTCCGGGTCAATCTGCTTGTTGGCTGGCTGGGGAAGAATAGTCTGAACAACCGGCCACAATCCTTGCCGCGAAACCTGCAAAACGGCCACCATCAAAATGCCGAACACAATGGTTTCAAAATTGCCGTCAGACCCAATCAAGGCGGGCAACAGACTTTGCAAATGATCTTTGAGTGTAATGACAATGGCCGAGCCTAAAACACCTCCCAAGACATAACCAGAGCCGCCCAACACCGCCATCAATAAATATTCAATGCCCGCATTCACCCCAAAGGGTGATGGGCTGACCGCCCGTTGCATATGCGCATAAAGCCAGCCAGAAACCCCAGCTAGTAAAGCCGCATAGACAAATAAGACAAGTTTGATACGGCTGATGTTAACCCCAAAGGACTCAGCAGCCTGCGCCGTTCCGTTGAGCACACGAATGGCGC
>CAWUMW010000262.1:0-3364 GCA_963923415.1 uncultured Hyphomicrobiales bacterium
GTCAATATCGCCACCAAATACCAACCCGCCTTTGTCGGACTGGCTGACATAGAAATGGCCGGCACCAAAGGTGACGACGTGATCCAAAACCGGTTTTACGGCCTCACTGACAAAAGCTTGCAGAACATGGCTTTCAATCGGCAGGCGCAATTCCGCCATCGCCGCGAGACGGGAGGAATGGCCAGCCCCCGCAAGGCCAACCTTACCCGCCTTAATCACGCCTTTGGTGGTTTCAACGCCGGTGACGCGCCCCGCCTCGATGATTAAACCAGTGACTTCGCAATGCTGGATGATATCAACGCCACGTTGGCTGGCCGCGCGCGCATAGCCCCATGCCACCGCATCATGGCGCACCGTGCCGGCCCGCCTTTGCATCAAGCCGCCTTTGATGGGAAAGCGGGCGTGATCATAATTAAACTGTGGCAAGAGGGCTCTGACGGCTGCGGCATCGAGCCATTCCGCATCCACCCCATTCAGATGCATGGCATTGCCGCGCCGGATATAGGCATCGCGCTGCGCATCGCTGTGACACAGATTGATAATGCCGCGTTGGGACACCATGGCATTGAAATTGATGTCCTGCTCTAACCCTTCCCATAATTTGAGCGACAATTCATAAAATCCGGTATTGCCGGGCAATAGATAGTTAGAGCGGATCAGGGTTGTGTTGCGTCCCACATTGCCGGAGCCCACATAGCCTTTCTCGATCACGGCGATGCGGCCGACGCGATGATTTTTGGCAAGATAATGGGCAGTGGCGAGGCCGTGGCCACCCCCGCCCACGATCACCACATCATAGAACGGACGCGGCTCGGGATTACGCCAAGCGGGACTCCAATGGCGTTGGCCACTCAAGGCATTGAGCACAAGCCGTGCAAATGAATATTGCATTAAAAAACCTCGCCAGCGGATTACTGTCGCATCCGCAAACCATGCGGGTCATAAAGCGGGGCGTCAAGCCGTGTGGCGGCATAGCGCTCACCCAGAATTTCGATTTCCCACTGCGTCTGAGGGCCTATGTGTTCCAAATGTTTTTGCTCCACATAGCCCGTGGCGTAAGAACACGCGCTGAAATGGCAATAGCCACCCGACGTCACCCAGCCGACAACGGCCCCATCTTTCCAGATCGCTTCATCACCCAAGGCATCGGCATCGGTTGCGGAAACTTGAAAGCTCACCCTGCGTCGCGCCGCGCCGTGCTGCTGCTCCTCGATCAACGCTGCGCGGCCAATAAAATCACCTTTGTTGAGGTCAACAAACCGCTCCAACCCCGCTTCAAACGGGCTGTAAATGGGCCGATATTCACGCGCCCATGTGCCGAATGATTTTTCACGCGCCAAGGCCAGCAAGGCCCGACTGCCAAATGGAGTCAGATGGTCTGGCGCGCCAGCCTCCCATAAGCGTTCAAAGACGCCGATGAGATGCTCGGGTTTCATCCAGATTTCGAAACCTGTTTCACCGGTAAAACTCAAACGGCCGATCTGCACAGGATAGGGGCCGATGGCGATATCAGTTCGAAACTCCATGAATTTGAAAGCCTGACTGGACACATCTGCATCCGTGACCCGCTGCAATAAGGCGCGCGCGCGGGGTCCAGCAATCGCTAATCCAACCAAATCAAGTCCGCAGGCTTTGATCTCTATATCCGCGTGCGGGGGACGGTTCTGCTCGAACCAGCGCAGGTGATATTTTTCTGCCGCCCCCGCTCCGAACAGCATGAAGGTGCCATCTGTGCAATGAGCAAGGGTAAAATCGCCGATCAGCTTGCCGCGCGCATTCAACATCGGGGCAAGGGTCATGCGGCCTTGTGCAGGCAAGCGATTGGCCAAAATGTTCGACAGCCACGCACCGGCATCGGATCCAGATATTTTATATTTCGCGAAGCTGGAAATCTCCGCAATGCCGACTCCTGTGCGCACGGCCATGACTTCGTGCTTAACCGATGAAAAATCAGTTGAGCGATGAAATGAAAAGACATCTTCCGTGCCGTCTTTGGAAAACCACAGCGGTGCTTCCAATCCCCATGCATCGCCCATGACCGCGCCAAGGCCTAACCAGCGATGATAGAGCGGTGTGGTACGTAAGGGACGCGCGGCTTTGAGCTCCTCATTGGGGAAGCGGACCCGAAAGCGTCGCCCGTAATTCTCAACGACTTTGGCATGGGTATAGGCTGGCGTGGCCCAATCGCCATATCGTGCCACATCCATAGCCCAGACATCAAAGCCGGGATCACCATCGATGATCCAGTTGGACAGCGCGAGACCCACACCGCCGCCTTGCGAAAAGCCCGCCATCACGCCACAAGCGACCCAATAGCCGGGCAGCGCTGCAATGGGGCCTACCAAGGGATTGCCATCGGGCGCAAAGGTAAAGGGACCATTGATGATTTGTTTAATGCCTGCTTTTTTGAAAGCTGGAAAATGGGTGAAGCCGACCTCCAGATTTTCGGCGATCCGGTCTAGATCATTGGGCAGCAATGTTGGTCCGAAATCCCACGGGGTTTGTTTCGGACTCCATGGCACGCCATGCCGCTCATAAGTGCCTAATAACATGCCGCCGCGTTCCTGACGCATGTAAATCTCGCCATCAAAATCAACCGCATGCAACACCATTTTTCCTGTTGTGCGATTGATCTCGGCGACTTCCGGCATATCTTCCGTGATGAGATATTGATGCTCCATGGCCAAGATTGGCAGTTCCAACCCGACCATGCGCCCCACTTCACGCGCCCATAAGCCGCCGCAATTAATCACATGCGCGGCGCGGATTGATCCTTTGTCGGTTTCAACCAACCATTCGCCAGACGGCAGCAGGCCTGTGCTTAAAACGCGTGTTTGGGTAAAGACGGAAGCTCCCGCTTTGCGGGCCGCCCCCGCAAAGGCATAGGTGGTGCCATTGGGATCCACATGGCCCTGAATGGGATCATAGAGAGCGCCGACAAATTGTTTCTTGTCGATCAAGGGCAACAGACGTTCCGCTTCATCTAGCGAGACCAGTTCGAGTTGCATGCCCATATAGCGCCCTTTGGAATGAATGTTTTTCAACCATTCCCAGCGTGCTTGCGTGGCAGCCAACATCAAGCCTTCCGTCATGTGCAAGCCAACCGACTGGCCGGACAAGGATTCAATTTCTCGATACAGATTGATGGAATATTGTTGCAGCTTCGACACATTCGGGTCGCCATTGACGGTGTGCATGCCGCCGGCCGCATGCCATGTCGAACCCGAGGTTAATTCAAGGCGTTCCAGCAAGGCGACATCCGTCCAGCCTCTTTTGGTCAGATGGTACAAGACGCTTGCGCCGACAACGCCACCCCCGATCACCACAACCCGATAATGGTTTTTCATCACGTTTCTTCTTCCTT
>CAWUMW010000263.1:0-3358 GCA_963923415.1 uncultured Hyphomicrobiales bacterium
ATGTAGAGAGGTCTCGTGGGCTCGGAGATGTGTATAAGAGACAGTGTTAATTTAGAGCTATTGAAGACCATACCCTTCACTTGTTTTAAATCTCGATGCTGGGTGATGTTTTGCTGGGATGGGTCAACAGCTTTTGTTTCTACTCCGTTCACCTCTGGCAATCTTTTGTGGTATCAACATGCATTCCGAATCACTGGTGAAAGAATGAGTCCGCATGTCCGGGAAATTTGATTTATTTGATGATGGTCCGAGCTCAAGCCGTGGCGGACGCGGGGCACAAGCAAAAAATACTGCGAAATCAACGGCTCAGAAAGCAAGTCCGAAAGGAACGAGTACCGGAACACCGGGCGAAACGGGCTATACAGCGGCAGCTATTGAAGTTTTGGAAGGTTTGGAGCCGGTTCGTCGTCGTCCGGGCATGTATATCGGTGGAACCGATGAAAAAGCTTTGCATCATCTGTTTGCCGAAGTAATCGATAATGCCATGGACGAAGCTGTGGCCGGACATGCCAGCATTATCAGTGTTGAGTTCGAAAGCGGTGGATTTTTATCCGTGACCGATAATGGCCGCGGGATTCCGGTTGATCCCCATCCGAAATTTCCAAAAAAATCAGCGCTCGAAGTCATTATGACCACGTTGCACGCAGGCGGAAAATTCGACTCCAAAGTCTATGAAACCTCTGGCGGCTTGCATGGGGTTGGTGTGTCGGTGGTCAATGCCCTGTCTGAATTGTGCGAAGTTGAAGTGGCGCGTGGCCAGCAGCTTTACCGCCAAGTGTTCTCACGGGGTCTTGCTCAAGGACCGGTTGAAAATTGTGGCCGGGTTGCTAATCGGAGGGGCACGAAAGTTCGGTTTAAGCCTGACCCGCAAATATTTGGAAAATCGGCACATTTCCAACCCGGGCGATTGTTCCGTATGGCGCGGTCGAAAGCCTATTTGTTCGGCGGTGTTGAGATCCGCTGGTCCTGTGATCCGCAATTGGTGGCCGGCACGGATGTTCCGGCTCAAGCCAGTTTTCGGTTCCCCGGCGGATTGCGCGATTATTTAGGACGTGAAATCGAGGGTAAAAATACCGTCGTCGAGCAAATTTTTTCGGGTAAAATTGAAAAAGAAGGTGGTCACGGTTCGCTGGAATGGGCCGTATCATGGCTTGGTGAAGGCGAAGACGGATTTTCCCATTCTTATTGCAACACCATCCCGACCCCCGAAGGTGGAACCCATGAGCAAGGTTTGCGACAGGCTCTGTTGCGTGGCTTGCGGGATCATGCGGATCGCATCAATCAATCCAAGCGGATTGCCAGTATTACGGCCGATGATGTGATGTTGACCGCAGCGAGTATGTTGTCGGTGTTTATTCGTGAGCCGGAATTTCAAGGCCAAACCAAAGACAAGCTCGCCACTGCGGAAGCGACCCGCATCGTTGAAACCAATGTGCGTGATGCCTTTGATCATTGGTTGGCGGCCTCCCCGTCACAGGCTTTGCGGCTGATTGACTGGGCGGTTGAGCGGGCGGATGATCGGTTGCGCCGTCGGGCTGAAAAGGAAGTCCAGCGTAAATCCGCGGTAAAGAAATTGCGGTTGCCCGGTAAATTGGCCGATTGCTCGTCTGCGGGCACCAAAGGATCCGAAATCTTTATCGTCGAGGGCGATTCAGCGGGTGGTTCGGCTAAACAAGCCCGCAATCGTTCCAATCAGGCGATTTTGCCGCTGCGTGGAAAAATTCTCAATGTGGCCTCTGCCACCCGTGATAAGATGAACGCCAATCAGCAATTGCAGGATCTGTTACAGGCTTTGGGATGTGGCGCGGGAAGCCATTATCGTGAGGAAGATTTGCGCTATGATCGCGTCATCATCATGACCGATGCCGATGTCGACGGGGCTCATATCGCCTCGCTTTTGATTACCTATTTTTACCAGCAAATGCCTCGCTTGATTGATCAGGGTCATCTTTATCTTGCCGTCCCTCCCCTCTATCGGCTGAGTTATGGCGGAAAAACCCTTTATGCGCAGGATGATCGGCATAAGGACAAGCTCTTAGCCACGGCTTTTAAAGGCAAAACCAATGTCGAAATTGGCCGATTCAAAGGCTTGGGGGAAATGATGCCCGCGCAATTGAAAGAAACCACGATGGATCCCTCAAAGCGGATTTTGTTGCGGGTTGTTGTGGACTCCGAAGAGCGGCTTGATACCAATGCCACCGTTGAGCGTTTGATGGGCAATAAGCCAGAGGCGCGCTTTCATTTCATTCAAGAACGCGCCGCATTTGCCGAAGATTTGGTTGATTTGTAACAAAAACCTGCTGGGTCATCATTCGGCCTCAATATTTGAAGATTAGCATGATAAGGGATCCGCAATCAGCGATCCACCCTGTGCAGTGAAACCTGATTTGATAAAGGTATTCGGATGACCGATTTTACAATGCCGCCTTCTCAGGCTGTTGAAGTCAAACGTTATAATTTAGTATCTATCTCATTGCATTGGCTTATGTTTATTCTTATTTCCGCAAGCTTTGTACTGGCCTTGATCCTTGACGTTTTTCCTAAATCCATCAAACCCTTTTGGCTCAATGTGCATTTTGTGATGGGGAGTCTTGTGTTTGGGTTGTTATGGCTTCGCCTGATGTGGCGTCTTGTGATGCCGCCGCCCCCGCTGCCCACGACCCTGCATCCGCATATGATTAAAGCCACGCATGTGGTGCATGGACTGCTCTATCTTTTGATGGCTGTTATTCCCCTCATGGGGGTTATGACGGCTTTTTTTCGCGGGCGGGGCATTGATTTTGGCTTTATCCTGATTGCCTCGCCCTTCGAAGCGGATCGGGCGACAGGCAAGGTATTTAAGGAAATCCATGAAATTTTGTCATGGTGCTTGGCCATTTTGACCTTTGGCCATGCCGGAATGGCCCTTCTCCATCACCATGTGCTTAAAGACGGGTTGTTGTTACGCATGATGCCCGTCAAGACCCCGCCGCGCTGATCTGGAGGGCCTCTCATTGACTTTTTTGGTTTTTTCCCTAGGGTGCTGTGTCTAACTGGAGGCCTCGGGCGTGTCTTAGCAGGGCGCCCCAACGTTGGTTTGTTGGTCAATTCGGACTAATCAATCGACTGCCGCGTCGAGAGGCGGCTCATCAAACATGAATTTTGCAGAGCTTGGACTTAGTCCAAAAGTGCTCGAAGCCGTTGAGGCTTCGGGTTATACAACCCCTACTCCCATTCAAGCCAAAGCCATTCCGCATGTGCTAGCGCGCAAAGATGTTTTGGGAATTGCCCAGACAGGAACCGGAAAAACGGCGGCCTTTACGTTGCCGATGCTGACCTTGTTGGAACAAGGTCGGGCGCGGGCGCGGATGCCCCGCAC
>CAWUMW010000264.1:0-3345 GCA_963923415.1 uncultured Hyphomicrobiales bacterium
GGTATAGGTTAAACCATTGACGCCATTATTATTACCACCATAACAGGTGGCCATGCTTTCGCAGAGATAGCCAAAATCTTTTTTGCCTTCATAACCGAACAATGTCCCGGCATCAGCAAAGACGGCCATTTTCATGCCGACTTCCTTCGGCATTCCGAACACAGGGAATTGTACTTCGGTGCTCCCACCCACATAGGTCGTGCCACCCAAAGCATTCATCCGTGGATCAACCGAAATATCGCGCGGACCAATCCCACCCGGCGCAAAACCACGTACCAAAGCCGGACCCAGATTGAAATTGTCGATCATCCGCAAATGTCTGCCGTAAACATAACCGGCCATGCCTTTGACAACACCGACGAAATCATCGGTGATTTCACGATACATCCGCACTTCTGAGGTTGAGCGAATGAATTTCGCATCACCGCCAGCACCCGCAAAATCCTGGCGCACTTCTGCATAAAGACCAGAACGCGGGTTTTTATTGTTGTCGAGCGTATTGTAGCTCAGCGTATAGCCGGGCATCGAGACTAACGAGCTGCCTGCAGCTTCCTTAATCGCCACTGAGGCTTCGCCATTTGCTACGCAATCGGGAACCGAATAAAGCCCGGTGTTAATTGGGTTACTCGCAACCGTACAATCACCATAAGGATGATTGGGATCATTCGGGATTTTGATAGTCGCTTGATAAATCGTATAGCGGATTTGCGCAATCACTTCTTCCGTCAGCGCAAAACCAACGCGAATAGCGCCACCGGTGTTGCGGACATTGTAATACGTAAAGCGGCTATTATCCGTATATTTTGTGAACAGATCGAAGCCTGCGGCCAAACGACGGTCCATGAAATAGGGCTCTGTGAAATTGAATTCGACCCCATTGGCATATTGGCCCAAACTGCCGGAAATCCGCGCATATTGACCACGACCCAACAGATTGGATTCAGACACAGCCACTTCGCCGATTACACCATCCGCCGTTGAATAGCCTGCTGATACGGAAAACTGGCCCGTCGGTTGATCTTCCACATCCACATTGATCACAACGCGATCCGGTGTTGTGCCGGGCTCATTGGTAATCCGAACTGTTTTGAAATAACCCAGATTTTTCAACCGACGCTCTGCGCGGTCGACCATCACCTTGTTATAGGCATCGCCTTCACCGACATCAAACTCACGGCGGACAACCTCGTCTTTGGTGCGCACATTGCCGCGCACATTGATCCGCTCAATGTAAACACGCGGACCCTCTTCAACCACATAGACAAGATTAACGGTATTGGTTTCTAAATTGCGATCCCCACGCGGACGGACCTGCGCAAAAGCATAGCCACGGCTGGCCACCGATGTGGTCATAGCCACCAAGGACTTGTCCACGGCATCAACCGAATAGACATCGCCTGATGACGTCTTGGCAAGTGAAAGCAAGCTTGCGGAGGGCACATCATTGATGCGGGAGTCAACGCTCACCGAACCAATTTTATATTGCGGACCTTCTTCAAGCGTAATCTTGATATTGTAACCGGAGCGATCTTCAGTCAGCTGCGCATCCGTCGACAAGACACGGAAATCAACATAACCGTTCTTCAGATAATAACGACGCAACAATTCCACATCGGCTGCAATGCGGTCCGGATCATAAACGTCGGATGTCTTGAGCCAAGACATTAAATTGGATTCAGTGGTGGTCATCTGATCGCGCAGGCGCGAGGCGGAGAACACATGATTGCCGACAAAATCAATACTCTTGACGCCTGTCTTGTCACCTTCATTGATCGTATAGACAACGTCGAGACGGCCATTTTCAAGCGCAACCGTCCGCACATTCACAGTTGCATTGGCGCGGCCACCGCGCAGATAAATTTCACGGATCCGGGCTAAGTCATTGTCAAGCGCTGTCTGGCTGAAGGCGCCGCGCTCTTTCAACTGCAATTCGCCGATCAAAACATCGGTTTTAAGCTTTTTATTGCCCTCGAAAACGATGCGGTTCACGACTTCGTTTTCACGCACACTGACGATGGTTTGGTTACCAGCGCGCCGCACCTCCACATTGGAGAACAAACCGGTCTGCATCAGATCGCGCTTGGCAGCGTCGGGAGATTGATCAGAAACATAGGAGCGGATCGTATCGGTATCCACCCGCTTATTCCCTTGCACGACAACCGATTGAGCGATTGCGCTGACGCTGGCTCCGAAAAGGGCCATCATCCCCACAAAGACGGTCAAAGCCTTCCGTGTTTGCAAAGCTTTCCGTGTTTGAAAAGCCGTCCGTGTTTGGCGCAAATTCAAGGCGGTGAGCATCATTTCTAATCTTCCTGCTATGTAACCAGTCAACAAACAGACTGCTCCACCCTCTTTCTAGACAATTTTAATTGCCGAGGGAAGGGCTTAGCCGTTCATTCACCATGCAAATTTACCATGACCCGTAATTATTCTTAATACAACATTAACTTGGTCGAAACTGAGCGGATTATCCGCCAAAAGACCGCAAAACATCACTCAAAATGCCCAAACCCATCAAACTCAGGACAATAATCAACCCAAACCGATAACAAAGCGCCATCACTTTTTCTTCAATCGGCTTCCGGCGCAGCGCCTCTAAGCCGTAAAAAAGCAAATGCCCCCCATCAAGGACGGGAATCGGCAGCAGATTCACGATTCCAATGGCGACGGAAATCCCGGCAATCCACCGCAAAAACGCCGAAGCCCCCGCCTCTGCGGTCTTTTTGGACAAATCTGCAATCGTCAGCGGCCCCGCCACATCATTCAGCGACCCGCCGCCGACGATCATAGAGCCGATTCCCTGCAAATTAGCCAGCGCCATGGCATAGGTTTGCCGCGTTCCATAGATCACGGCCTCAACCGGACCATAATCGAGCGTGCGGATATGATCAGAGGATACCGACATGCGGATCCCGATGCGGCCAATCGGAAAAGCGGAGAGCAATCCCTTCCGTGCCACCGCAGCAGGAGTGACCGGGACCGACAATTCTGCACCGTTGCGTTCAATGGTAAAGGTCAGGCTTTGCTCGGGATGCGCGGCAATAATGGACTGCACTTCGCTAAAATCCTCGACCGCCTCCCCATCAATCGCCAGAATCACATCGCCCTTGCGGAGCCCGGCTTTGTCCGCTGGCTGGTCAGCGATCACCTGCTCCACAACCGGTAAAATCCGTTGAGCGCCAGAGACATAGGCAACCCCTGCCAATAACAGAATGGACAACAGCAAATTGGCAACAGGCCCGGCCGCTACAATGGCGGCGCGCGCGGACAGCGGCTGCATTTGCAAGCTTTGGGTTTCAGCGGGCAAAACCGCGGAGGGATCGGGACGGCTTGAGGGATCCGCAT
>CAWUMW010000265.1:0-3267 GCA_963923415.1 uncultured Hyphomicrobiales bacterium
CATGCCTGCGCACAGCAAATTGTCAAAAACTATCAAGGGCAATTTCCTGATACGCTTGAACAGTTACGCGCTTTGCCCGGCATCGGGGATTATACCGCAGCGGCGATCCTGAGCATTGCTTTTCACAAACGCGCCGTGGTGATGGACGGCAATGTCGAGCGCGTTATCAGCAGGCTCTATCGGATCACAACGCCGCTTCCCCAAGCCAAAAAAGAAATCAAAACCCATCTGGAGCCCTTAACCCCGCATCGGCGTCCGGGTGATTTTGCGCAAAGCATGATGGATTTGGGCGCGACAGTCTGCACACCGCGCAATCCCGCCTGCTCGCTTTGCCCCCTCAATCAGGCCTGTCTGAGTGCAGGGCGCGACGATGTGGAGAGCTTCCCCCGCAAGGCGCCGAAAAAAACCCGCCCAGTGCGCTTTGGCCACGCCTTTGTGCTGATGCGCAAAGATGGGGCCCTTTTATTGAGAACCCGCCCCAGCCAAGGATTGCTCGGTGGCATGACAGAACTGCCAACCAGTGCTTGGATCGACCAACCTTGCGACGCAGATCCTGAAGCTCTGATCCCCTTCAAAGCTGCATGGCAGCAGGCGCCTGCGCCGGTTCGTCACATTTTTACGCATTTTGAGCTTAATCTGAGCGTTCATGCGGCCCATTTATCTAGCAACCCCAAAATAGCATCCCCTTGGCGGTTTGTTGCGCAAGAAGCCCTGTCGCAAGAAGCGCTCCCCAGCGTTATGAAAAAGGTGCTGAATGCCGGATTGAGCCTGTCCGCCCGCCCTCAACAGCCCAAATCACGCTCTCTTTGATGGTCTAAAGCCACCCGGTCCATCCGGCCGATTTGACCCCACGCATCAAGGCTTTTAAATAAAATAACCACTTTGGACGGCTCAGGCGGTAAGGATCATGTCACATAATAGTTTTGGTCATTTGTTTCGGGTGACCACTTTCGGAGAAAGCCACGGCCCGGCGCTCGGCTGCGTCGTCGACGGCTGCCCGCCCGGGCTCGCTCTGACCGAAGCCGATATCCAGAGCGAGTTGGACCGCCGCAAACCGGGTCAATCGCGCTTCACAACCCAACGCCGCGAAGCTGATGAAGCTGTGATCCTGTCCGGAGTTATGCCGGAAGGCGACCACATGCTGACCACCGGCACCCCCATCGCTATCAAAATTGACAATACGGATCAGCGGTCAAAAGATTACAGCGAAATTGCCAGCCGCTATCGCCCCGGCCATGCCGATTTTACCTATGACGCCAAATATGGTGTGCGCGATTATCGTGGGGGTGGGCGCTCCTCCGCACGCGAAACCGCCGCACGCGTGGCCGCAGGGGCGATTGCCCGCAAAGTGATTCCTGAAATCACAATCCGGGCCGCGCTGGTGCAAATCGGGCCGCATGCGATTGACCGCGCCCGTTGGGATTGGACGCAAACCAGCCAGAATGATTTTTTCTGTCCCGATCCAGTCATGGCGCAATTTTATGCCGAATATCTCGACACCATCCGCAAAGCCGGATCCTCAATCGGTGCCGTCATTGAAGTGGTTGCCGAGCATGTCCCTGCCGGATGGGGCGCGCCAGTTTATGGTAAGCTCGATGCCGATTTGGCCGCCGCGATGATGTCGATCAATGCCGTGAAAGGGGTTGAAATTGGCGAGGGGTTTGCCTCAGCCTGTCTCACGGGGGAAGAGAATGCCGATGCCATGCGTGCCTCCGAAGGCGATCATCCGCATTTCTTATCCAATCATGCAGGGGGCATTTTGGGCGGCATTTCAACTGGCCAGCCGATTGTGGTGCGCTTTGCTGTCAAACCGACCTCCTCCATTCTCACACCCCGCCAAAGCGTCGATAAATATGGCCGTGACGTTGACGTGATGACCCGCGGGCGCCATGACCCCTGTGTCGGGATCAGAGCGGTTCCGGTTGCGGAGGCCATGATGGCATGTGTGTTGGCCGATCATAAATTGCGCCATCGCGGCCAGATCGGACACGCCTCATATTGGCCCTTTCCACTGCCGCCGCACTCTTCTCCCTAAGTTTAAAGACCGCCAAACATAAAAACTCGCATTCCCTTCCTGCCATGAAAGGCCGTCAGCCGTGCTTAATAAAGTGACCGAAGCCATTGAAGCCATCGCACGCGGAGAACTGGTCATCGTCACGGATGATGATGATCGTGAAAATGAAGGCGATCTGATTTGCGCCGCAGCCCTCTGCACCGCAGAAAAAATGGCTTTCATCATTCGCCATACCTGCGGCATTGTCTGTGCGCCTGTCACCGCGGAGGAAGCGCGGCGTTTGCATCTCAATCCGATGGTCGCTGTCAATGATGCGCCGCTTGGCACCGCCTTTACGGTATCGGTTGATGTCAAACACGGATTAACAACCGGAATTTCCGCTGAACAACGCTCCAATACGGTGCGCGCTTTAGCCAATGGGAATATGGGCGCCAATGATTTTGTGCGTCCGGGCCATGTATTTCCATTGGTTGCACGCGATGGCGGGGTTTTGATGCGCTCCGGCCATACAGAAGCAGCGGTCGATTTATGCCGTCTTGCCGGATTGCCCCCCGTTGGCGTGATTTGCGAATTGGCCAATGATGACGGCACGGTGATGAAAGGCGAGCAAATCGACGCCTTTGCCCAAACCCATGCTTTGGTGCGCATATCGGTGGCCGATCTAATTGCCTATCGGCAGCAACGTGAAAATCTTGTCGAGCGCCTTTCAACCTTTACCGTTAAAACCGATATTGGGGACATGATCGGCCATGCCTATGTCACCCCATTCGATAGCGTCAATCATTTTGCCTTTGTTTATGGCCGCATTGGCGATGGAGAAGATTTGATCACCCGCTTACATCGCGCCAATGTCCTCGCTGATACATTGGGCGGTGGCCACGAAATCAAAGCCGCCCTCACTCAGTTCAAAAAAGCGGGCCGGGGCGTTTTAGTCTATTTGCGGGATGGATCAGCGGGCGTGCCTGTCCAACCCCTCGATGCCTCGGAAGGTGCCGATGAACAACGAGCCCGCCAATGGCGCGAAGTGGGGCTTGGCGCGCAGATTTTGCGGGATCTCGGCGTGCGCTCCATCATCAACCTATCCTCGCGCGCCCGCGCTTATGTTGGATTGGCTGGCTTCGGCATCGCCATCAAAGAAACAAAGGCGTTGTAGGGACATTCATCCGCGCATGAGGGTCATGACATGGGCCGCGACGGATTTAGACAATCCTTCGAGGTCATAGCCCCCTTCCAACACCGAAACCAAACGTCCC
>CAWUMW010000266.1:0-3259 GCA_963923415.1 uncultured Hyphomicrobiales bacterium
AGGAATGTAGAAGAAGCCAGGACCATAGGTCGGGCAGACTTTGACGTACTCAACCGGTGCGGCCTTCTTTGACGGAAGGTCAGCAGCGGAAGCGGTCGCAACAGCGGCCAAACCGGCGGCTGAGGCGAGGAGAAGGCTCTTTGTGAGCTTCATGTGGTATCCTCCAAAAGAAAAGTAATAATGGACCCATCGGGAGGGCTCCGTCACACCGAAACGAGCGTCATGCCCTCCTCGACGACGGGTCCCAGACCCTTGTTCTGTCAAACCAGTGTTGCGAGAGCGGCACCAGATTGAAAGAACAGCCAGAAGGACTCGCTCCTTCTGATGCTCGTAACTTATCGGCGCCCCCCTGAGATGCAAGCAATTGGCACCGCCGCTGCGCCGGATTCCGGTTGAATGGCCGCCACTGTTGCAAAGTTGCAACGTTTTTGCGGATCCGACCGCCAAAATTAACCTTTTATTAACTTTAACCCCTTGGAAAAGCGAGAAGAAGTGATCTTTCCACAGGGCGGCCCGCCATCCGCCGCCCCGCTCAGCACGCAAAGCGGATGCGCCCCCTTGTTTTGATCGAACTCCTTGCCAGATCAGGATTTTTCAGCCAATTCTGCCTCTGAAGATCATGATCCGCCCTGTATTCCTCACCCTTTGCCTCACCCTTTGTTGGAGAAAATTCATGTCCAAACAGTCTGCCACTGCTGCCTCTGACACGCTGGTCAAGGCCGTTGTTGTTCATGCGCCGCATGATTTGCGGGTCGAAAACGTGCCGCTGCCGGCCCTGTTGCCTCATCAGGTCGAGGTCAAAATCGAGCGCGGCGGCATTTGTGGCTCCGATTTGCATTACTACCATGAGGGCGGCTTTGGGACGGTGCGGATCAAAGAACCGATGGTTTTGGGGCACGAAATTGCCGGAACCATTGCCAAAATCGGCAGCGCTGTCAGTCATGTCAAAGTTGGGCAAAGGGTTGCCGTCAATCCATCGCTCGCATGTGGACAGTGCGGATTTTGCCAGCGCGGCTTGCAGGCGCATTGTCTGGATATGCGGTTTTTTGGCTCCGCTATGCGTTTTCCCCATGTCCAAGGGGGATTTCGGGCGCGTTTGGTCTGTCATGAAACGCAAGCGGTGGTGGTGCGTGATGGAATCGCGGCTGAAGTGGCAGCTTTTGCCGAGCCTTTGGCGGTCTGTCTGCATGCGATTAAGCGGGCCGGACCGTTGGCTGGCGCCAAAGTTTTGGTGACGGGCAGTGGTCCGATTGGCTGTTTGACCCTTTTAGCAGCCCGCCATGCGGGTGCCGCGCATCTGGTTGCCACGGATGTGGCTGATCGTACTTTGGAAATGGCCAAGCGTATGGGCGCCGATGTCACCATCAACACCGCGCGCGATGCAGAGGCTTTAGAGGCGTATAAAGCCGATAAAGGCACATTTGATGTCAGCTTCGAATGTTCGGGCCATCCGAAAGCGGTTGCAGACACCATTGCCTGCACAAGGCCACGTGGGCGGATTGTGCAAGTGGGGATTGGCGGCACCGAAATGCCAATTGCCATCAATGCGATCGTGGCTAAAGAGCTCGATCTTGGCGGCACGTTCCGCTTTTATGAAGAGTTCCAATGGGCGGTCGATTTGTTGGGCTCAGGCCGGATTGATGTTTCGCCTTTGCATAGTGCCACTTTCGGCGTGGATGAGGCCCGGGCCGCTTTTGATCTGGCGACAGACAAATCGAAAGCGATGAAAGTGCAATTGGCGTTTGATTAATGCGAAGACGCGTCACACAAGACGCATCATCAAAACGAAAGCGGGGGGCTTCAACAGCCCCCCGTTTTTTGTCTGGATGTGATTACATATCAAAAAACACGGTCTCATTCGGACCTTGCAGCACCATATCCAACCGATAGACGGCCTCGCTGCCGCGCAGATGCTTTTTGGCAATCAGGGTTGGGCGATGCGCCGGATCAACCATGGCCAGCACAGGATCACTGGCATTGGCCTCGCTCTCATCATCGAAATAAAGGCGCGTATGCAGGTGAATATTGATGCCCCGCGCAAAAATCGCCAATGTGATGAAAGGCGCTTGCATTTTACCCGCACGATTGGCAAAGCGGCCCGGCTTGATGGTTTCAATAAACCAGAGCCCCGTGTCGAAATCGCACGCCGCCCGGCCCCAGCCAAAAAAGCCAGATTGATTATGCTGCCCATGGCTATCCGCCTGCCAGCTTTCCACCACCGCATCGCGCACCAAAGCGCCCGCACCATCGGTAATGATCCCTTCAAGGCGAATCCGCTGGCCTTCAACATCTGGCCCCGTCAGCACATTGAGCTTTTCTTGCGTGCGCAGATTAAGACCCGCAGCAGAGGGTATAGCGCCAATATGCACATAGGGACCGGCCGTTTGCGAGGGCGATTCTTTCAAATAATCAACGGGCATCTCAATGACCCTCCGGCTTGTTTTCAAAATAGGTCTGGCGACGACCCCGCAAGACAAGATCAAACCGATAGACCAGACAATCAAACGGCACCATTTCCGCCATATCAAGCTTGGCGGTGAGTTGTTCGACGCCGCCCTGATCGGGGATGGTATTGACAATCGGGCAGAGCGGAATCAGCGGATCCCCCTCGAAATACATTTGGGTCACCAGACGCTGCGCAAAGGCCTCCCCAAATAGCGAGAAATGGATATGGGCGGGGCGCCAGTCGCTGCCAATATTGCGCCACGGATAGGGGCCGGGTTTGATGGTGCGGAAAAAATACCGCCCTTGATCATCAGTCAGCACACGTCCACAGCCCCCGAAATTAGGATCCAACGGTGCCAGATAACTATCATTGCGGTGGCGATACCGCCCGCCCGCATTGGCCTGCCAGACTTCAACCAGCGTATTGCGGACCGGGCGGGCCATTTCATCAAGAACCTGACCATGCACGATAATGCGCTCGCCAATCGGCTCGCCGCCTTGCTGATAATTTGCGATCAGATCATTGTCGAGCGGATCAAGGTGGCGGGTCCCAAAGACCGGACCTGTCATCTCATTGGCTGTTTGCCCCAGAGCGAGCAATGGCCGCTGCGGGGACCGTAAAACGGTTGATTTATACTTCGGATCAAAAGCAGGCGGATGCCACATCCGATCCCGGCGGTTGAACTCTCCCAGAGGGGGCGTGTCTTTAGCGGCCATTTCTGTCTCCATGGCTTTTCAAATGAAGGATCGTCGATCAAAACCCACAGCCAAGTCTTTAAGTTACGCCTCAAGACGAATCTCAAGTCACGTCTGG